>NZ_JBLUNZ020000043.1:0-27819 GCF_048061935.2 Leucobacter sp. BZR 635
GCCGCGGCGGATCTGGCCCGCAAGCTTCGTACCCGCCTCGATGATGAGCGCGTACGCGGAGAGGTGGTCGGGCGCGTTCGCGAGCGCCGCATCGAGCGAGCGCTCCCAGTCGGCGAGCGACTCCCCCGGCGTGCCGTAGATAAGGTCGAGGCTCACCTGCAGGCCGACCGCGCGGGCCGCCTCAACGACGACCGGGACCCGCTCGGGGCTGTGCGTGCGGTCGAGGGTCTTGAGTACGTGCGGCACGGCCGACTGCATGCCGAAGCTCACGCGCGTAAATCCCGCCTCGGCGAGGGTCGCGAGGTACGCCTCGTCGACGGAATCTGGGTTCGCCTCGGTCGTGACCTCGGTACCGGGGGCGATCCCCCACTCGTCGCGAATCCTGGCGAGGATCATCGCGAGGTCGCTCGCGGGCAGCAACGTCGGGGTCCCGCCGCCGAAGAAGACGGTCGAGACCTCGCGCTCGGGCAGGCCGCGGCGGCGCATGACCTCCGCGCCGAAGCTCAGCTCGGTTGCGGCCTCAGCCGCGTAGCCGGCCTGGCTCGCTCCGCCGCCGAGCTCGCTCGCCGTATACGTGTTGAAGTCGCAGTAGCCGCAGCGCACCCGGCAGTAGGGCACGTGCACGTAGACGCCGAAGGCGCGATCCTGCGCCCCCTCGAGCACGCTCTCAGGGAGCGCGCCGTCAGCCGGTGCGGGCTCGCCGTCGGGGAGCACGCTCGGCATGTCAGTCGTCCTGCGCTGGCGTGTCGTCGGTCGATGCCTCGGGCGCCGCATCCGTCGAGCCCTCCGAGGGCTCGGCGGTGAGCTGCGCATCGCTCGGCGGCACAACCCCGTTGCGGATCGCCGCGCCAGGTGCCAGCCCCGCGAGGAACGCCTGCGCCAGCTCGATCACCTCGCGAAGCTCCGCGCGCTGCTTGATGCCTGCCATGAGGCCGGTCTTGGTGAGGAAGGTGAAGCCGCGGGCGACCGCCCAGACCGTGCCGTCCTCGCGGTGTTCGACCGTGATGAGCTGCTCGCCGAAGCCCGCGGCCTCTTCGCGGTCGCCCCACGCGAAGCCGAGGCGCTGCGGCTCGTCGACCGTGGAGATCACCATGATCGGGCGGGCAGACTTGCCCTGCGCCGTGAGCGTCGCGGTCGTGCCCGGAAGGATGTAGGCCTCGCCCTCGGGGCTGAACAGCTCCTCGGGTTCGTCTCCGAGCTCCGGTGTGCCGCCGTTGCCGAACTGCACGCCGAGGTACTCGCCCTGCTCGCCGCGCTCGACGTCTGCGACGTCAACGCCGGCGGCGCGGTGCGCGCCCCAGGTCATGAGCAGGTTCGCCGCGGTCAGGAAGCGTTCCTGCCCGCTCCCGAGCTGCAGCGACTCCTCGTAGGGGGTGCTGCCGGCGGGCGGGAAGCGCAGCAGGTCCGCGGCCCCCGACGCACCGATCGCCGCGTAGGCGACGGGCATGCTTGTATAGCTTTTTCTGCGGGGTCCGGTCACTTCTTGGTTACTTCCTTGCCCTCGACGTCACCCGAGAGGGCTGCAATGAACGCTTCCTGGGGAACCTCAACACGGCCCACCATCTTCATGCGCTTCTTGCCCTCCTTCTGCTTTTCGAGGAGCTTGCGCTTACGGCTAATGTCACCGCCGTAGCACTTCGCGAGCACGTCCTTGCGGATCGCGCGGATGTTCTCGCGGGCAATCACGCGGGCGCCGATGGCCGCCTGGATCGGCACCTCGAACTGCTGGCGCGGAATGAGCTTGCGCAGCCGCTCGGTCATCATCGTGCCGTAGGCGTAGGCGTTGTCACGGTGCACGATCGCGCTGAACGCGTCGACGGCCTCGCCCTGGAGCAGGATGTCGACCTTCACGAGGTCGGCCTCCTGCCAGCCGCTCGGCTCGTAGTCGAGGCTCGCGTAGCCCTGGGTACGGCTCTTCAGGTGATCGAAGAAGTCGAAGACGATCTCACCCATGGGGATGTTGTAGCGGAGCTCGACGCGCTCGCCGAGGTACTCCATGCCGAGCAGGCTGCCGCGACGCGACTGGCACAGCTCCATGATCGCGCCGACGTAGTCCTTCGGTGCGAGGATCGCCGCGCGGACCATCGGCTCGGAGACACTCGCGAGCTTGCCGTCGGGGTATTCCGAGGGGTTGGTGACGGTCACCTCGGTGCCGTCCTCTTTGAGGACCTCGTAGATCACGGACGGGGCCGTCGCGATGAGGTCGAGGTCGAACTCGCGGCGCAGGCGCTCGGAGATGATCTCGAGGTGCAGCAGGCCGAGGAAGCCGCAGCGGAAGCCGAAGCCGAGCGCGACCGAGGTCTCTGGCTCGTACTGCAGCGCAGCGTCTGAGAGCTTGAGCTTATCGAGCGCCTCGCGCAGCACGGGGTAGTCGGAGCCGTCGAGCGGGTAGAGACCGGAGAAGACCATCGGCTTCGGGTCGGTGTATCCGGGCAGCGCCTCGGTCGCGCCGCGCAGCTTCGAGGTGACCGTATCGCCGACCTTCGACTGGCGCACGTCCTTCACGCCCGTGATGAGGTAGCCGACCTCGCCGACAGCGAGACCCTTGGTCGGGGTCGGCCCGGGCGAGGAGACGCCGATTTCGAGCGCCTCGTATTCGGCACCCGTCGACATCATCTGCACCTTCTCGCGCGGCGAGAGCTTGCCGTCAACCATGCGGACGTAGGTGACAACCCCGCGGTACGGGTCGTACACCGAGTCGAAAATCATGGCGCGCGCCGGGGCGTCGGTCTGACCGACAGGCGCGGGGATCCGCTGGATCACGACGTCGAGCAGTTCCTCGACGCCGGCGCCGGTCTTGCCCGAGACCTTGAGAATATCCTCGGGGTTGCCGCCGATGAGATCGGTGATCTCGCGCGCGACCCGCTCGGGGTCTGCGGCGGGCAGGTCGATCTTGTTCAGCACGGGAATGATCTCGAGATCGTTCTCCATCGCCAGGTACAGGTTCGCGAGCGTCTGCGCTTCGATGCCCTGCGCCGCGTCAACGAGCAGGATCGCGCCCTCACAGGCCGCGAGCGAACGCGAGACCTCGTACGAGAAGTCGACGTGGCCTGGGGTGTCAATCATGTTGAGGGCGTACTCGCTGCCCTCCGACTGCCAGTGCATACGCACAGCCTGCGACTTGATGGTGATACCGCGCTCGCGCTCGATATCCATGTTGTCGAGGTATTGGGCACGCATGTCGCGATCGGACACCGTCCCGGTGACCTGGAGCATGCGGTCGGCAAGCGTCGACTTGCCGTGGTCAATGTGCGCGATGATGCAGAAGTTGCGGATCATCGAGGGGTCGGTCGACGCCGGCACCGGTGGTTTAAGACTACGAGGAGACATTGCCAGCCATTATCTCACGCGCCAGCAGCTTGCGGGGCCACCCTCTTCTCAGGGCGCGCCGAGGGGGCGCAGCGGTCGCAGCGGTCGCCCGCCACGGGAGTTGGCAGTTATTGTCGCTTGGCCGATCCTGAAGCGACAATAACTGCCAACTCGGTGCCGGAGCGCTGGCCAACTCGGTGCCGGAGCGCTGGCCAACTCGGTGCCGGAGCGCTGGCCAACCGCTGGAGCGCTGGCCAACTCGGCGCTGGATCAGCGCGGGGCGCGGCTGACCGGCACCGGCGGGCCCTGGCCGTAGGATGAGCCCATGGCTGTTCCTCAGTTTCTTCGTCGCTTCATCACGCCGGGACGCCCCGAGCGCGCAGCGCTCTACACCGTCGCGCTCGGCGCGGCCGCGCTCATCGACCCGGCAAAGCTCACTCCCGGAGGGCGCGCGGCCTATCGCCTCACGCTTGCGGGCATCACCGCCGCGGTCGTCGCGGGCGACACCCAGCGCGCTGTAGGCCCACAGGGCCGCTCCGCAGCCGCTACAGCCGCCACCGTCGCCGGCGGTGCCGTGCTCGGGCTTGCCGAGGCGGGCGAGGCGCTCGACGCCAAGCTGCAGCGATCCCTCGTGCGCCGCGGCGTGAGCAAGCCCAGGCTCGTCTTCGCCGCGGTCACGGCCGGGCTCACGCTCGCGACCGAGCTGCCCGCGCTGCTCGCGGCCCGCCGCTGGGTGTCCTACCGATCGGGCAACTCGCAGCATATGGATGTCGTCGACCACGTGCCGTTCGGGGAGTTCCCGGAGGGAGCCCGCACCCTCATCACCGGCATGCTCGATTTCAGTGCCGACCCGAGTGCGGAGGCACTGCGCGCCCAGCTCGCTTCCGCCCACGAGCGGCTTGGGGTCGGTGGATCAGGATCCTTCGATGCCATCGACATCATCGTGTTCGACGCCGAGGCGCTGCCGCGAGCGGTCCCCCACAGGCAGCAGTTCCCGGTTGTCGCAGAGTTCGCAGACCCGAACACCGGTTCCCCGCGCGTCGTGAGGTTGGGCATCGACGGGGGCAGCCTCGCGCAGCTGACGATCGAGGCGGACGATCGCGCAGCAGACTCGGAATGGCTGTGGCCCGAACGCTGGCCTGCGCTCGCGGAGGTCACCTTCTCAGTGGAGGGATCCGAGCCGCTCGACACCCGCGCCGCGAAGCGTGCCCGGGCCGCCACCCGGCACTGAGGCACCGCTCACGAGGCACTGCGAGCCGCCCTCCAGCGGACGCGACACCGCCTGCCAGGCGCTGCCGCACCGCCGCCTCGCATGACACCTGTCACGAGTTCTTCGTGACAGCCTCACCTCGCGGTGACCCCGATCGCCGCGAAATGCTTATGGCATGCACACACTCGCACTGGAGATCACCGGCGTCACCCGCCATTTTGGATCAGGAGACCGCCTCGTACGCGCCGTGAACGGGGTCGACCTCCGCGTTGAACGCGGCGAGGTCGTCGCCCTGCTCGGCCCGAACGGCGCGGGCAAAACTACGCTCCTCGACATGGTGCTCGGGCTCAGTGAGCCCGACGGCGGCTCGCTGCGGGTGCTCGGCCGGTCGCCCCGGAACGCGGTCGCCGACGGCTCACTCTCCGCGGTGCTGCAGACCGGCGGGCTCCTCGCGGACCTCACGGTGACCGAAACCCTCGAGGTCATCGCGAGCTTCCACCGCGCCCTCGGCCGCGTGCCCGAGGTGATTGAGCGGGCGAACCTCACCGAGGTTGCGCGCCGGAAGGTGAGCAAGTGCTCCGGCGGCGAGCAGCAGCGCGTGAAGTTCGCGCTCGCGCTCCTCCCCGACCCCGACGTGCTCGTGCTCGACGAGCCGACCGCCGGCATGGACGTCACCGCGCGTCGAAAGTTCTGGGACGCCATGCGGGCCGACGCCAACGCTGGGCGCACGATCGTCTTCGCCACCCACTACCTCGAGGAGGCCGAGCAGTTCGCCCGGCGGACGGTGGTCCTGAACCACGGCAAGATCGTCGCCGACGGCGACACCGCCACGCTCCGCGCTTCACTGGGCGGGCGCACGCTTAGGGCGACACTCCCCCCGGCAGACTCGACATCTGCGGCACTGCTCGCGGAACTCGCGGCGCTCCAGTCAGACGGCTCGATCGCCTCGCTCGAGCGGGACGCGGACAGGATCCTCATCCACACCCCGAACTCAGATGCGATCGCAGCGCGCCTCCTCCAGGCTGGCGCCACCGAGCTCGAAATCAATGCGCCCACACTCGAAACCGCGTTCGCAGCGCTCACGGAGGCCTAAGCCCATGCTGTTCACCACCACTTTCTTCCGCGTCGAGGTGCTCCGGCAGTTCCGCAACCCGTACACGCTCGCCTTCACGCTCGCGATGCCCGTCGCGATGTACCTCCTCTTTGGGGCCAACGCCGAGTATGCCTCCGCGAGCGCGGGCAACGGCAACGTCGCGTTCTACGTCATGGCGTCGATGGCCGCCTTCGGCACCGCCACCGCGATGACCTCGCTGTGCGCGCTCGCGGCATCCGAGG
Organism: Leucobacter sp. BZR 635; assembly: GCF_048061935.2. NCBI lineage: Bacteria > Bacillati > Actinomycetota > Actinomycetes > Micrococcales > Microbacteriaceae > Leucobacter > Leucobacter sp. BZR 635. The sequence continues at coordinate 5,855 of NZ_JBLUNZ020000043.1, forward strand.
TCGGGCAGGGCTGGGGCAGACAGATCGCGCTCACGCCGCTGTCGATCACCGGCTACGCCATCGTCAAGCTTGCCGTCGCCCTCGCCTTCGCTGCCTTCTCGACCGCGATCGTCTTCGCCGTTGGCGTGCTCACCGGGGCGCGCGCGGACTCGCTCTGGTCATGGTTCGTCGTCGCGGGCATCATTCTCGCGGGCGGGCTCATCTTTGGGCTGTTCGGCCTCGGAGTGGGACTCGCCTTCAACTCTGATTCCGCGGCGTCGCTCGCCTCGATCTCGATCACGCTGTTCGGCTTCGTCGGCAACCTGTTCATGCCGCTCTCGGGTGCCATGCTCGACGTGGCCCGCTTCACCCCGATGTACGGCTACGGCGCGCTCGTGCGGTGGCCAATCACGGAGGGCGCCCTCGTCACGGGCGGCGGCAGCGAACCTCTCTGGATCGCGCTCGCAAACTTCGCGGTCTGGACGCTGCTCTTTGGGCTCCTCGTACGCTACGGCGTGCTGCGCTCCCGCCGTCGACGCTAGGCTCCCAGCCATGCCATTAGGCTCTCAGTCATGAAGCACGACCAGACCGGAACCCAGGACGCCTGGGCACGCTACGGCTGGCTCATGGGCGCGATCTGGCTCGTGTTCCTCTTCTACCCCATCACCGCGCTGGTCACCTCGAACGCCTCACTACCGCTCCTGGTACTCGGCTGGTGCGGGGTCCTTGGCTTCGCCGCCGCGTACCTCTCCGGGTTCATCATCGGGATGCGCGAGTCGGGCACGGGCACGCAGCGCGTCACCCTGCTCATCTTCTGGGCGGCCCTCGGGTGCGCGCTGCTCACGACTCCCGCGATTGCCTGGGCCGCGCTGAGCTTCCTCCCGTTCCTCATGTCGTACGCCTCGTACATTCTCAGCCGGCCATGGCACTGGGCCCTGAATGTGCTCGGCCCAGTGGTAGTGACGGGATACGTCATTGCCGCTGGCGTTTCCGCCCTCAGCCAGCCGTGGGGCCTGATGTGGATCGTGTACATGATCGCCATCGTGAACTCCATCAACTCGTGGCTCATTCGGCGCTCCGCGCGCGCAGACGAGCTCAGGTTCGAACTCGCCACGAGCGAGGAGCGCGAGTCGGTCGCGCGCGACGTGCACGACCTGCTCGGCCACTCGCTCACCGTGATCAAACTTAAGGCTGAGCTCGCGGCTCGGCTCGTCGACCAAGATCCCGCGCGAGCGCGCGCCGAGCTCGACGAGATCGTGCGACTCTCGAGCGAGGCGATCGCGGGCGTGCGCGGCACCGTCACTGGGCTCCGCGCCGAGAGCCTCGCCGAGCAGCTGCTCGCGAGCGGCGACGCCCTCGCCTCCGCGGGCATCGCGCTCGAGGTCCGCGGATCGGTTGCCTCGCTCTCGCCCGCGCAGTCGATCCCGGCTGCGTGGATCCTGCGAGAGGCCACCACCAACGTACTCCGGCACTCGGCTGCGAGCCGGGTGCGGGTCGAGCTCTCCCCCGGCACCCTCATCATCGACGACAATGGTCGTGGGGTCGCCGAGGCCGAGAGCGCTACGGGCAGCGGCCTGCGCGGCATGGGCGAGCGAGCTGCCGCGGCGGGCGCTGAACTGGTGGTGCAGGCGGCTTCGCCACGCGGAACGAGAGTGAGCCTCACATGGTGACAGCACCGGCCCGCGGGAGCGCTCCGATGATCCGCCTGCTCATCGCTGACGACCAGGCCCTCGTGCGGGGCGCGCTCGGGGCGCTGCTCTCCCTCGAGCCCGACCTAGAGGTCATCGGGTACGCCGGCGACGGTGACGAGGCGGTCGGCGAGGCCGCAAGACTCCGCCCCGATGTCTGCCTGATGGACGTGCAGATGCCAGGCATCGACGGAATCGCCGCCACACGCGGGGTGCTCGCCGCGAGCGACCTGACGCGCGTGCTCATTGTGACGACGTTTGCGAAGCCCGGCTATCTGCGGCAGGCGCTCGAGGCGGGCGCGAGCGGCTTCGTCGTGAAAGACACCCCGGCCGAGGAACTCGCGAAGGCCGTGCGGCTCGTGCACGCGGGGCAGCGCGTCGTCGATCCAGCGCTCGCCGAGGCCTCGCTCTTCGAGGGCGCGAACCCGCTGAGCGAGCGTGAGCGGCAGGTGCTTGCGCGGGCCGCCGATGGCCTCACCGCCCCAGCGATCGCCGCCGAGGTGTTTCTGTCTGCGGGCACGGTACGCAACGTCCTCTCTTCTGCAATCGGCAAGACGGGTGCCCGGAACCGCACCGCCGCCGCGCGCATCGCCCAGGAGAAGGGGTGGCTCTAATGGCAAGTACCGACAACGTGCCCCGCGCCCGCACCGCAACCGTCGTCATTTCGCTCAGCCGGGTCGTACTCGGTGTGTGCGTGCTCGCCGTGCTCGGGTACACCTATGTCATCGGCATCCACACCGACGGCGCGAACCCATTCAACTATTTCGGCTACTTCACCAACCTCACGAGCCTGCTCACCGCGCTGATGTTCATCGCGGTCGGCGCGGGTGGGCTCTCCGGCCTCCGGCCGACGCACAGCCTCAATGCCGCACGCGCTGCGCTCGTGGCGTGCATGATCATCGTCGGCGTAATCTACAACACCCTCATTCCGGGAACGGGCTCGGCACCCGCGTGGGTTTCGGCGATCCTGCACATCGTGTTCCCAGCAGCGGTATTGCTCGACTGGGCGCTTGTCGGGGATCGCTGGCCGCTCCCCTGGCGCAGCCTCTGGATCGCGCTGCCGTACCCACTGACGTGGCTCGCCGTCGTGCTGGCGCGCGGCGTGACCGACGGTTGGGTGCCCTACGGCTTCCTGCTACCGAGCCACGGAATGGCCTGGAAGCTGGCACACGTCGGCGGGCTGCTGGCGGCGTTGCTCGTCGCGGCTGTGATCGTGTGGGCGCTCTCGCGAGTGCGTGGGGTTCCGGGGTTCGTAGCCGCTCACGCCACTCCCAGCGGGCAGAGCGACACGGCGATGCCAGTTTCGGCTGGGCGCAATGCCCAAGATCTGCTAAAGTAAGTTCTTGACTTGCGTGTGGTTCAATCCACACCCCCGTTAGGTGCCCTCTCTCACCGCGCGGATCAACCCGATTGACCTCAACTGAAGGACCAACCCAACGTGGCAAACATTAAGTCGCAGATCAAGCGCATCAAGACCAACGCTAAGGCGACTGAGCGCAACCGCGCGCACAAGAGCGAGCTCCGCACTGTCATCCGCAAGACCCGCGATGCAATCGCTTCGGGCGACAAGGCAGCAGCAGAGTCGTCGCTGAAGGTCGCAACCCGCAAGCTTGACAAGGCCGTTTCGAAGGGCGTGATTCACAAGAATCAGGCTGCGAACCGCAAGTCGAGCCTCGCAGCTCAGGTCGCAAAGGTCTAGGACCCGAGCACCCAGCTCAACAGCTTTCTAGGTCAGGCCCCGCTTCGGCGGGGCCTGACCTATTTGTGCGTGCCCGCGCCCTGCACAGCAAGGACGCGAAGCGCTCGCTACCCAGCTGGCGGCGCCCGGTTGCTCTGGGCGGTTTCCTCCGCGCGAATGGACCGAGGCGAAGCCCGCTCTCGCTACGATGACCACATTCCCAAGGCGAGGGCACCGACAGCGCGAGTCGCTCACAAGGCATGACCTCGGCGAAGTCATGAGCGATTTACCGCAAAAGCATCATGACTTCGCTGAGGTCATGGCCGCTGAGCGTTCCTCATCGGGGAGGTCTACACCTTCAGTTGTGGAGAGCCCGTACAGCGGGTATTTTTGCGCGCTTGGGTCGACCAACGATGTTGCGGCACCCTGTTTGCAAGGTAGCGGTCGGGCTCACACCGGCAACAGCCCCTCCGCGGCACCCCGCGCTATCGCAGCAGCGCAGGAATTTTAGGAGTCAGCGCTGCGACCGCGGAGAACCGGCCGCCGCCGAGCGCTGCGAGCGCGAGCAGGGAGACGGCGAGTAGCACGGGGAGTTCCCAGCCGCCGGCATCCGCATAGAAGCCCGCGCCCGCGTGGGCAGTGAACGCGGCGACGAGGAGTTCGACGGCCGCGAGAATCGCCACGGGGCGCACGAGCACGCCGAGCACGATGAGGACACCACCGACGAGCTCAAGCACGGTAACGGCCGCGGCGGCGACCGCCGGGGCCGGAATACCGAGGGATGTAAAGAACTGCCCCACCTGGTCGACTCCCATCGCCTGATACTTTTGCAGGCCGTGCGCAAAGAGCACTCCCCCGAGCGCAATCCTCAGCAGCAGCCGCCCGAGGTCTTCAAGGGGCAGGCCATCGCGGCCCACGGCGTCGCGGCCCACGGCGTCGCGGCCCACGGCGTCGCGGCCCACGGCGTCGCGGCCCACGGCGTCGCGGCTCACGGCATCGCTGGTCGCGGTGCTGTGAGCGGGGTGGGCCTGGCGGGGTTCCGAATTCGGTGTCATGCTGCTCCTTCGTGTGGGCCCGCACTTCGGGCCCATCCCAGGATTGCGTGGCTCGCGCCGGGTCGACACCCGCCACCCGGCCACAACTTCCGGCCGGGTGGCGAGAGTCGCCCCTCAACCAGCCCGCTCACCGGAAACCCGACCTATGCTTGCCTGATGCAGCCAGAACCACGCAGCCGGGTATCCGTCGCCATCATTGACGACGAGGCGTTGGTGCGCCAGGGAGTCACACTGATCCTCGAAGCCGCTGGCGACATCGACGTGCTCGGCGTGGGCGGCGGCGGGGACGCGGTGCGGATCGCGCGCGAGCAGCGCCCCGATGTTGTGCTGCTCGACGTGCGGATGCCCCCGCCCGACGGAATAGCGGTGTTGCGTGAGCTGCGCGCGCTCCCCGAGCCGCCCTACGTTGTGATGCTCACCACCTTCGACATGGACGACTACGTGCGCACAGCAATCGAGCTTGGCGCCTCGGGGTACCTGCTCAAGGACACCGATCCCGAGCAACTGCCGCACTTCGTGCGCGCCGCCGCGGCCGGCGGGGTCGTGCTGGCCCCCGCGCCGGCAAGTAGGGTGCGTGCCGCAGTGCGCGCTGGCGGCGCCGATCCCGCGGCCGCCGAGATCGCTGCGAGGCTCACCCCGCGGGAACTCGCCGCGCTGCGATTGCTTGCCGACGGCAGGTCGAATGCCGAGATCGCTCAGCGATTACACCTCAGCGTCGGCACCGTCAAAGACCACGTGTCAGCGATCCTCGCGAAGCTGGGAGTGAGCGGGCGTGTCCCCGCGGCACTCGTCGCGGAGCGTGCGGGGCTCCTGGTGCCGGAGGCGACGCGATGAGCCGCCAGCGGGACCAGGCCGGGGCCTGGCTGCTGCTTGCCGCGGTCGCGGAGGCGGCTCTCACACTTGTGGACTCGAGCCCGGTCGGCACGGGGCTCTCGTTCCTCGCGGCCTGCGGGCTCCTGCTGCGCACGCGCGCGCCGTGGCTGTCGGTGTTGCTCGCGCTGCCAGGCCTCGTATTTGGCTGCGCTTCGGTCGCCGCGGTCGTCGGCGTGTACTCCCTCGCCGTTCGCCCCACGCCGCGCTGGCTCTTGGGCGGCGCGATCGGTGCGACGTTTGCCGCGAATGCGGTCGGTGCGCTCGGCAACCCGCAGCAACTGCACCCCGTCGCGCTCACGATGACGGCGGCGATGTTTGCGCTCGCCCCCGCGGCGGTTGGCATCCTTGTCGCGACCCGGCGCAAGCTCGTGCTCAGCCTTGCCGAACTTGAGCAGGCACACGAGGCGCAGCGTCAGAAGGCGGCCACTGAGGCGGTCAGACACGAGCGCGAGCTGCTCGCGCGGGAGATGCATGACGTCGTCTCGCATCAGGTGAGCCTCATGGCTGTGCAGGCCGGCGCGCTCCAGGTGAGCGCTACTGACGCCAACGTGCGTACCGGCGCAAAAACGATTCGTGCGCTCTGCGTCGCAACTCTCGAAGAGTTACGGACGATGCTCACGGTGTTGCGCGCGGGCGATGGCGGGATCCCAGAGATCGCCCCGCAGCCCTCGCTGGCTGACCTCCCGGCGCTGCTTGCCGCGTCCGAGCTCGACGCCTCACTCGAGCTCTCGCTCCCGGAAGACCTGAGCGCGCCAGTGCAGCGGGCCGTGTTTCGGAGTGTCCAAGAGTCACTCACCAACGTCCGCAAGCACGCACCCGGCGCCAGCGTCCGGGTCTCTGGCAGCATCCGCGATGGCTTCGTTGAGGTGCGCGTGCGCAACGACTCTCCCAAGGAACCAGCCCTCGCGCTTCCTGGCTCCGGCCTCGGTCTTGTGGGGCTGGCAGAGCGTGCCCAGGTGCTCGGTGGATCGGCGCAGTCAGCGGCGACGCTCGACGGCGGCTACGAAACCGTGGTGCGGATACCCGCCCCGTGACTCGATCCCAGCGCTAGCTGTTCCGACCGCGCAATGCGACAAACGAGACGAAGCGTTCGATCGCGTATTCGGGGTCTCGGCTGCCGCCCTTGAGGTTCCACTCGGTCTCAGCAGCAAGATCGATCGCGCGGGCGAGGTCTTCCTCACGCCAACCGCGAATGTCTTTGAGCGCCCGATCCACCATCCACGGGGCCATGCCGAACTGCTTGGCGAGCTGGCCGGAAGAGCCGCGCGCGCCGTAGACGCGCGCCATGCCGCGGAGCTTCATCTTGAGCACCGCAAGGATCGGGATCGGCGACGTACCCCCAAGCATCGCCTGCCGCAGCAGCACGAGTGCGTCGGCGCGCTTGCCAGCAATCGCGGCGTCGGCAACCTTGAACCCACTCGCCTCCACTCGCCCCTCGGTGGCGCGGTTCACCTGCTCTTCGGTGATCTCTGCGCCGACGTCTGAAACGAGCTGAGCGCAGGCGCCCGCAAGCTCCGCGACGCTGCCCGAGGAGTACGCGGCGGCGATCATGCGGACCGCGCCAGGGGTGGCCCGGGCCTTCAGCCGGCGAAACTCTGCCTGCGCAAACGCGAGGCGCTCCTGGTCTTTCTTGAGCTCCGGGCACAGCACCTCAACGGCGTGGGGCAGCTTGCGCACGGCATCGAGCAGGGCCTTGCCGCGCTGCCCGCTCGTATGGCGCAGGACGAGCGTGGTGTCTTCGGCGGGCTCTGCAATGTAGCGCTTCGCGTCTTCAATGAACGCGTCAGAGCACTTCTCGACGCCCGTGACACGGATGAGCCGGGGTTCAGCAAACAGCGAGGGGCTCGCGATGGTGAACAGCTCCCCCGCACCGTAGCTCGCTGCATCGACGTCGTGCACTTCGAGTTCGCTGTGTGCGTCGCGGAGCATCTCGCGGATCCGCTGGGATGCCCGATCCGCGAAGAACTCCTCCGGCCCGCTCACCAGCACCACCGGCGCAGGGGTTACCTCGGTCCATTCGACTTTTACGATCTTGGAAGCTGCCACCCGTTTAGACTACCGGCTCCCTCCGACACTGATCCCGGCCTCGGCGAACAAGCAAGATACATTCATCAGATTAATGTAAGGTAAGCCTTACTCAATACGAACTCCGAGGTACTCATGATGTTGCTTGATGTGCGCCCGCACACCCACCCTGCCGGGCCAAGTCCGAGCGCGATCTCCGCAGATGAGTCCCCCGGCCCAGAGACCTACGTCTCGCCGCCCTACCTCTTGCGCACGAAGATTCACGTGCCGAGTAATGCGACGCAGTGGCCCGCGCACTCGCACCCCGAGCATGAGCTGCTGTGGACCGACCGCGGCGTCGTCACGATGTTCGCCGACGGGAGACAGTGGACTGTCGCGCCGGGGGTCGGCCTGTGGGTTCCCGCAGGAGTCGAGCACGAGGGCTCCTCCCGCGAAAGCACCGAGGTGCGGGCGACATACTTCGCCCCAGAGACCTGGAACAAGGCTTGGGATCGCCCGGTAGCGGTGCGGGTGCCACCGGCCGTCCGGGAGCTCCTCATCCACCTGTCACGAGCGCCCATGTCAAAAACGGAACGACTGCGCGCCCAGCAGGTCTGCATGGACATGCTCGAGCTCACTGATGACGTCGGCGTCGATGTGCCGATCCCCCACGATCGCCGCCTTGCGTTTCTCGTTGAAATGATCCTCAGCGACCCGGCCGACGACCGCACCCTCGAGCAGTGGGCCTCCCTACTCAACATGACGTCGCGAACCCTCACGCGAGTATTCAGCACGGAAATCGCGATGAGCTTCGCGCAGTGGCGGCGACTCGTGCGCATGCGCGCGGCGCTCGGCTTCCTCGCTGAGGGGACGAGCGTAAAGGTGGTCGCCCGGCTCGTCGGGTACAGCACGACCAGCGCGTTCGTGTCGGCGTTCAGAAAGACTGTTGGCCACACGCCCGGGGAGTTCGCCGAGCACCTCTAACGCTTCAGCCCGGACACTCGGGAGCGACTCTCAGCTCTGTCCCGAACGCAACACCGCCTGTCCCCTGCGGGCGCGGCGACCCGCGTAGCGTCGTAGTGTCCCCAGATTTCGCGGGCCGACCACCACCATGTCTCGAGAGTTTTCACGACCAATGCCCTCTCCGCCCATCCGAGCACGCGACGCTTCTGCTGCTGCGTCAGCGCCGCTGCCCTCTCCCACACCGCCCTCACCGCGCCGTGCCCTCCATGGCCTCACCCGGGGCAACCTCAGCCGCGGCCTCACGCTCGCCGCCATTCTCGCCGTGCTCGCGGTCGTGATTCTCGCGAGCATCGTGGTCGGGTCACGAGAGATCCCCGCCTCGGTGGTGTGGGATGCGGTGTTCTCCCCAGGGGATGTCGAGGACCACTTCGTCATTCGCGACCTGCGGATCCCTCGCACGGTGGTCGGCGTCGTCGTGGCCACCGCGCTGGGCGTCTCCGGGGCGCTCATCCAGGCACTCACCCGGAACCCGCTCGCCGACCCGGGGATTCTGGGCGTCAACGCCGGTGCATCGTTCGCGGTCGCGGTCGGGGTGGGCGTGTTTGGTGTGTCCACGATCTCGGGCTACGTCTGGTTCGCGTTCGCGGGCGCACTCATCGTGACGCTCGCCGTGTATGCGATTGGATCTGCCGGCCGCGGGGGCGCTGATCCGCTTCGGTTACTCCTCGCCGGGGTCGCGCTCGGCGCCGCACTCGGCGGGCTCACGAGCGCGCTGACGCTGCTCGATCCCGGAGCGTTCGACAAGATGCGCAACTGGGGTGCCGGCACCATCGTCGGCCGCGGACTCGACCTCGTCGGGCCGGTGCTGCCATTCATCGCGCTCGGCCTCGTACTCGCCTTCCTCGTCGCGCGCCCGCTCAACGCGATTGCCCTCGGCGACGACATGGCTGCTGCGCTCGGAGCAAATGTGGTGCGCACTCGCGTGCTCGTCGTCCTCGCCGTGACCCTGCTCGCGGGTGGAGCGACAGCGATCGCGGGCCCGATCGGCTTCGTCGGACTCATGGTGCCGCACGTCGCGCGCTGGATCGTGGGTCCCGACCAGCGGTGGATCCTCGCTTACACGATGGCGCTCGCCCCGATCCTGCTCCTCGTCGCCGACATTACGGGGCGACTCATCATGCGCCCCGCCGAGGTACCCGTGGGGATCGTCACGGCGTTTGTCGGCGCACCCGTTCTCGTGATCCTGATTCGAAGAAGAAAGATGAGTGGCTTGTGAGCACTCGGTCAACCGCCGTTCCACCCGCAACAGGCCAGATCGACTTTGGGCGACGAATGTACCGGCGCAGGGTCTGCGGTATCTGGCTGCGCTTCGATGCGCGCGCGGTCGCGGCCTCAGCGGCCATGGCGGTGTACGTCGTTGCCATCGGGCTTGCCGCGCTCGCGAGCGGCGACTACCCGCTCACCCTCACCGAGGTTTGGCACGCCTTCAGCGCAAGCAGTGATGACTTCACGCGCACCGTGGTGGTCGACTGGCGAATGCCCCGCGCTCTCGCAGCGATCACCTTCGGGGCTGCGCTGGGCGCGAGCGGGGCGGTGTTCCAGTCGCTCACCCGCAACCCGCTCGCGAGCCCCGACATTCTCGGGTTCTCCGCGGGCGCATACACGGGGGCCATCGTCGTGATGATTGTCTTCCACGGAAACTATCTGCAGGTGGCGCTTGGCGCGCTCGTGGGAGGTCTCGCGAGCGCTGCGGTCGTGTACCTCCTCGCGTTCAAGGGCGGAGTGCAGGGCTTTCGGCTGATCATTGCCGGCATCGCGGTCTCTGCAATGCTGAGCTCGCTGAACACGTGGCTCACGCTCACGGCCGACCTCGACACCGCCCTTGTCGCGGCAGTGTGGGGTGCGGGTTCGCTCAACGGGATGACCTGGGAACAGACCGGGGTCGGGAGCCTACTCGTGCTCACACTCCTCGCCGCCACCCTGGCTCTCGCCCGACCACTCAAGCAGCTTGAGCTCGGCGACGACGCCGCGCAGGCACTCGGTGTCCGCGTCGAACGGACCCGTTTGGTGCTCATGCTCCTCTCGGTCGGGCTCATCGCGGTGGTGACAGCCGCAGCCGGGCCCATCTCGTTCATCGCGCTCGCGGCCCCGCAAATCGCCCGCCGCGTCACGCGCTCCGCCGGCGTCTCGGTGCCCGCCGCTGCGCTCATGGGGGCGGTGCTGCTATCTGCCTCCGATTATGTCGCGCTCCACGCGCTGCCGGCGATGCTGCCCGTCGGCACCGTCACCGTCGTCATCGGCGGCGGATACCTGATCTGGCTGCTCGTGCACGAAGCACGCAAGCGGCTGTAGTTCCCCGACCCACCGGAAGAAAGCTGAAACATGACGGAGTACTCGGCCCCGCACCCAGCCACACGCTCACCGCTGTCGGTGAGCGGCGCAAGCATTGGGTACGACCACACTACGATCTCGGAGAACCTCTCGGTCGAGATCCCCGACCGCTCGTTCACCGTGATTGTGGGCCCGAACGCCTGCGGAAAGTCGACGCTGCTGCGCGCACTCTCGAGACTCATCAAGCCATCCGCCGGTCACGTCCTCCTCGATGGGAAACAGATCTCGTCGTACCGGGCGAAAGAGATCGCCCGCAAACTCGGGTTGCTGCCACAATCGTCGATCGCCCCCGAGGGCATCACGGTCGCCGACCTCATCGCTCGCGGCCGGTACCCGCACCAGGGGATCATTCGCCAGTGGACCGACAATGACGAGCAGGCGGTGCTCAGCGCGATGGCCGCAACGGGTGTCACTGAGCTCTCGGCGCGACTCGTCGACGAGCTGTCCGGCGGACAGCGTCAGCGCGTATGGGTCGCAATGGTACTCGCGCAGGAGACGCCGCTGCTCCTCCTCGACGAGCCCACCACGTTCCTCGATATTGCTCACCAAATCGAGCTGCTTGAGCTGTTCACCGATCTCCACCTCGCGGGGAACACACTCGTCGCGGTGCTCCACGACCTCAACCAGGCTGCCCGCTACGGCACCCATCTCATCGCGATGAAGGAGGGAGCGATCGTGGCCGAGGGCACCCCTGAGGAGGTCGTCACCGAGGAGATCGTACGGGAGGTGTTCGGGCTCGAATGCAGGGTGGTGCCCGACCCGGTCGCGGGGAGCCCGACGGTCGTCCCGCTGGGCCGGGATCGCGGGGCGCGGGCGAGCGCGACGGCGCACGGACAGCGTCCGGATCGCGACGCGCTTCGTCTCCCTCTCGCCACGCCCCGCGTTTAGCGTTGACTACGGAGCGTTCACAGCTCCTCTCCGACCGCGGCCGGGCTTCCCGGGCGCTTAAGCATCACCTAGGAAAGCCATGCCCCTCACCGTTCATCGTCCTTTGCGCGAGTCGCGCCCCAGCGGCCGTCGGCGCGTCCGAGCGCTCCTCGCCGCCGCACTCGCCACCGGGTTGCTCGCCGGCTGCGCCCCGGGCACTCCTGGCACCGAGGCGGGCAGCGCAGGCAGCCCCGCTCCCTCGGGCGACACGATCACCTTCAGCTACGAGGGGTACTCAGCAGAACTCCCGGCGGACCCGCAGCGCGTGGTGGTGCTCGACAGTCGCAGTGGGCTGGAGATGGCGCTGCTCGCCGACTATCCGCTCGTGGCGACCGCCTACGGCACCGATAGCCCCCTCTCCGAACTCGTCGATGACGATGTCGCGCACCTGAAGAACACCGCCTTCGACCTGAACCGCGAGGAAATCGCGTCGTTCAAGCCCGACCTGATCGTCGTCGGTGTCGGCTGGTGGAACTTCTACGAGGGCGAGGATTTCAAGCTCGATGAGATCGCTCCGGTGCTCGCGGTGAACGACGGGCTGGAGGTCGAGGGAGCTTCGGCTGAGAATCCGTTCGAGGCAATGACCGCGCAGCTGTCGCTGCTCGGGCGCGAGGATCAGGCCGACGAGGCAATCGCTGGGTATGAGCGGGCCCTCGCCGACGCCCGCGAGCGGATCGGTGATGCCGCCGAGGGCAAGGTTGCGTCGGTCATTCACGCACCGACCGACAACTTCACGGTCATTTCAAGCGACTCAATCTACGAGATCGTGTTGCCCGAGCTCGGCTTCACGCTGCTCGACAACGCAGAAATCACGTCGGCACCGCCGAACCCGAACGGCGACGGGCACATGCTCAGCTACGAGAGCGCGGTCAGCTCACTCGGAGATGCCGACATGCTGCTCGTCTACAAGGCTGATGTTGCCGCTGACCTGGATCCGCTGCTGCAGCGTGTGCCCGCCGTCGCCGCGGGTCACTGGATCGACGGGAACCTTGCCGAGCGCTTCGGCTTCGCGCTCACGTACACGAGCTTCGTGAACGGCATCGCTGACGCCGTCGCAGGGTTCGACGGGTTCTAAGGCAGCCCAACGATAGTGCTGGATTGTCGCCCCAGTGCTGTCGCGCCAGTGCTGTCGCGCCAGTGCTGTCGCGCTGCACTCGCCTCACCCCGGGGTTCGCCCGCGGTGACCGGATGATCCGGTCTCGCGGGCGGACCCTTCGCTGTTGGGCGACTTGACTGCGCTCCCCCGCGGCCCAGGGTTCCACTCCCGAGGCGGTGACGCGCACAGCAATCGAGCCCAAGTCATCCGTGCGCAACACTTCAGTGCCGGTTCGCCCGAGTATCTCGAGAAGCGCGGGGGTGGGATGGCCGTAGCGGTTGCCTTCCCCGACCGAGATCAGGGCCAGTTTCGCCTGCAGCTGTTCATAGAGGCCCGCTGCCTGGTCGCGCGAGCCGTGGTGAGCGACTTTGACGATGTCGGCAGTCACGCCCGGATACTCCCGAACCAGCCGCAGCTGCTCGGTTTCACCGGAGTCCCCGAGGAGCACCACGGTGAGCCCGGCAACACGCACCCGCAGAAGCAGACTCGTCGCGTTGGTGTCACGGTGCCGGGCTGCTGTGGGCGGCCCGAGCACCTCCCACGCCAGACCAGCTTCGGCGTTTCCTGCGTTCCCTTCGCTGAAGCCAGAGCTCCGCAGGCCGGCGGCCCCAACGGTCACCGTCACCCCTGCCCTGCCAAGCCGACTCGCGAGGCTCACAGCCTGCTCGCTCTGGTCTTCCGCGGGCGGGGCGAGCACGGCGTCGGCGCGCGCGAGCACCCGGTCGAGCGCTCCGACGTGGTCACGGTGGTCGTGAGTGAGCACCAACAGGCTGATCCGACGGACGCCGAAGAGGTCGAGGCAGCTGTCGAGCAGGTCTGGGTCATCGCCGGTGTCGACGAGCACCACCTGGTCGGGCTGCGCTGGGTCGCGAAGCAGCACCGCGTCCCCCTGCCCCACGTCGCACGCAACGACCGCCCAGTCACGCGGGACTCCACCCCGAACAGTGATCGGAACGATCGCAACTACGGCGATGATGATCCCGGCAGCCGCACCAGCTGCGGCGCGAATCGCGAGCAGTGACACGTCGACGGCCGCGGAGCTCGATCCCGGGCGGTCTGCCCCACGCTCCCGGGTTGGGGCGAGCCACCGCGGGAGGTGTTGTGGCCGTTGTCTCCTGCTCGCCAGCAGTGCGGCGACACCGAGACAGACGTACACTCCCGCGAGCAGCAGGGCGCCGGGCCACCCGCCCGGCCAATACCACCGGGATCCGGGGAGGCCCGCCCCAACCTGCCCCGCAGCTTCGATCCATCGCGCGGGCCACACCGCGCACCAGAGAGCAAGCCCACCGAGCCATGGGCTCAGCGGCAGGAGCAACAGGCTGAGCAGCCCGAGCCCGGTGCCGAGGGGCGCTGCTGGCGCAGCCAGCACATTCGCCAGGACGCCCCCGATGGGAAGCCCGGGCTGCAGCAGAAGCAGCAGCGGCGCGCAGACGGCCTGCGCCACCACGGCCACGGCGAGCGGCAGCGCCAGCACGCCGGGCATCTTCCACCGGTTCCGCAGCCACCGATCGATCGGATTCGCCCAGAGCAGGATCCCGGCGGTCGCCGTGACCGAAAGCGCGAAGCCCGGTTGGATCGCCTGCCACGGGTTCACAATCACAAGGACGAAGGTGGCGAGCCCGAGCGCGGGAAGTGCCGCGCTACGCTTCCCGCCGTAGCCGGAAACGAGCAGCACCGCGGCCATAATGGCGGCCCGTTGCACGCTCGCGTCCGGGCCGACGACCACGACGAACCCGCCGAGAGCGGTGGCGCTCAGCAGGACACGGACCCGACGGCCCGCTCCGAGCCTGCGAGCGGTCGCGGAGATGGCGGTGATCACCAGCGCACAGTTCGACCCCGAAACCGCGGTGAGGTGCGTGAGGCTTGCGGCCAGCATGACCCGGTCGAGTTCGCCGTCGATGAGGCTCGTGTCCCCCACGGCGAGGCCCGGCACTAGCGTCGCACCTGCGGTACCCAACGCGGACTCTCGTAGCGTCGTTCGCAGCTGGGCCGCCACAGACCCAGTCCACTCCCTGAGCCCCTGCCTCGGTGCCGGCTCGGAGACCGCGCCCACGCGGACCTCATACGCGGCCTGGGCTTCGGGAGGCCCTCGAACGAGTGTGCCTTCGAGGTCGACCACGGCCCCCGGATACCACGACGCCTCGGGCGGACCGGCAAGCCACAGCAGCACCGGGACCTCCCTCGGCAGCACGTCGCCCGAGACCGAGATGAGACGCCCGAGCGCCCAGGCACGCTGCTCGCCTCCAATTCCGTCGATCGGGGCGGGGTAGCCTGCGATGCGCACCAGTGCCTCGACCTGCCGACCGCTACCTTCGGCGTCCCGAAGTGCGGGCGCCTCCCGCGCTCGCTCGAGCGCATCGATCCGCACGCCAAGGACGAGTAGCGCAGCGCATCCGACCAGCGCGACACCCCCGAAGCGTGAGAGAGCACCGGCGCGAGGTCGAGCACGGGAGCGCATGAGCACCACGCTCATCGCTACCCCGCCCGCGCCTGCTGCCGCAGCGAGGATGAGCCCTGCGCCGGGTGTGTGGATCGTAGCTGCGGCCACTATCCAGACACCCACCGCTGGTGCGAGCAGCCGCCACTGCCCGTGCGCGCGATCACGGGGCAGCTCGAGGCTCACACGCCCACCCGCTCGCGAAATCGGTCGAGTGTTTTCTGGCCGATACCGCTGACCTCGAGCAGCTGGTCTACGCTCTCGAACCGGCCGTTCGTGCTCCGCCAATCGATAATGCGCTGCGCAAGTGCGGGCCCGATCCCAGAGAGCTGTGTGAGTTCCTCTGCGGACGCCGTGTTCACGTTCACGACCTGCGACGCACCCGCGTCCGCGCCCGTCCCCGCGGAGCTGCTGTCTGCACCACCAACATCACCGCCGGCTGCGGCCTTGGCGTCTCGCAGTAGGGCGGCTGCCTCCACGTCGAGTACCGCAATCTGTTCGCCGTCACCGATTTGTCGGGCAAGGTTCAGAGCGCTGAGGTCTGCGCCTTCGGTAGCCCCTCCCGCTGCCTCGATCGCGTCGAGCACCCGAGCGGACGCGGGAACCTCCACCACTCCCGGGCGTCGCACCTCTCCAATGACGTGCACCATCACCACGGCCACGGGCTCGCCCGCTGCGTCTGCTGCCGCGGGCGAGATGCTGTCCTCCCCCGGGTCACCAGCCCCAGCCGCAAGACTCTCCGACTCACCATCCGCGACGCCGACGTGTGCGGCGGCCGAATCTGTGCTTCCGGCAAGCCCGCGCAGCATGATGACGGCGGTCACCGCAATCGCCACGACGAACAGCGCAATACCCACGGTGGCTGGCAGGCTCAGGCTGCTGGTCAGTCGTTGCAGCAGTGTCGGAGTCGGCGCCCAGCTGAGCGCCTCGGGGTCGACTGGGCCCGCGGAGGCTTCCGTGCGCCACCGGCCGCCCCCTGCGACGCCGGGAGCTTCCTCACGTGGCACAGCGGTGAGCGCCCGAACACCAGGGTCTTTCCCGGGAGGCCCCAGTGGGGAGGCCCAGGAGACGTCGTCGTCTGGCTCATGAGGACGCCGAGCGGCAGCTTTCGAATGGGAAGAGGCGCGAGGTGAGGGATGCATGCGCACCAGTGTGGCCGCAGGCAGGCACGTCGAGGGACGCGTATTGCGAATTGTGGACGGCTCAGCCGGTTCGCGAGAGGAACCTCGCCTGTGCAGAACGCTCTCTGCGTGCAGGAACGCAATGCCGGTCTGGGCTACGGCAGCCGCCGCGGCCCAGACCGGCTGAGTGGAAAGCGGCTAGCTTGCCGGCTTCGTCGCGATCGACACGATCTTCGGGGCCCGCGCGATGACCTTCACGATCTCGCGGTCGCCGATGGCACGCTGCGCGTTCACAGAAGCGCGCGCGGCTGCCTCTGCATCGGCCTCACTGATCGACGGCGACACGGTGATCTTGTCGCGCACCTTTCCGTCGACCTGCACGATCATCAGTACCTCGTCGACGACCGTGAGCGAGGCATCGCCCTTCGGCCACTCAACGAGACCCACGGTCGGCTCGTGGCCGAGCATCGCCCACATGTCTTCCGCGGCATACGGCGCGTACATCGACAGGATGACCGCGATCGCCTCGGCCGACTCGCGAACGGCGGGGTCAGCGACACCGCAACCCGAATCGATGGCCTTGCGGGTCACATTGACCTGTTCCATGAGGCGCGCGATCAGCACATTGAACTTGTAGGACTCGGCGAGCTGCGGCCCATCGATAAGCAGCTGGTGCGTTGCCCGACGCAGCCCCTTGTCGCCGTCTGCAAAGGAGACACCCACGGGTGCTCCGCCGACCTCAATGTCGTGCGCGATGCGCCAGGCGCGCGCGAGGAATTTCGCCGAGCCCTGCACCGACACGTCGGCCCAGTCGATGTCGTCCTCGGGCGGGCCCGCGAACACGAGCGAGACGCGCAGCGCGTCGGTGCCGTGCTCTTCGAGCTCTGAAGCGAACTCGACGATGTTGCCCTTCGACTTTGACATCTTTGCGCCGTCGAGCAGCACCATGCCCTGGTTGAGCATTTCACTGAAGGGCTCTTCGAAGTCGATGTAGCCGAGGTCAAACAGCACCTTGGTGATGAAACGCGAGTAGAGCAGGTGCAGAATCGCATGCTCGACACCGCCGACGTACTGGTCAACTGGGGCCCACTTTTTCGCCTCTGCGGGATCGAACGCCTGCGTGGGATCGTTCGCCGAGAGGAAGCGGAAGAAATACCACGAGCTGTCCACGAACGTGTCCATCGTGTCAGGGTCGCGCGTGAGCGTCTCCCCCGTCTCGGGGTCAACGACGGTCGCCCACTCGGTTGCCGCGCCGAGCGGCGAGGATCCCTTCGGCTTGAGGTCCAGGCCTGCCGCATCGGGCAGCTTCACGGGGAGTGACTCCTCGGCGACGGGCTGCATCGAGCCGTCCTCGGAGTAGAGGATCGGGATCGGGGTGCCCCAGTAGCGCTGACGCGAGATCAGCCAGTCGCGCAGTCGGTATGTGGTCGTCGCGCGGCCGGTGCCACGCTCTTCGAGGACCTCGATGGCGCGGGCGATTGCCGCGTCCTTGCCGAGTCCGTCGAGCTCGGCGGAGTTCACCATCGTGCCCTCGCCGGAGGTGGCGACACCCGAGACTGCGGGATCCGCGAGCGGCTCACCGTCTTCGTCGCGCACGTCGACGACGACCCGAACCGGGAGGTCGAACTTCAGCGCGAAGTCGAGGTCGCGCTGATCGTGCGCGGGCACTGCCATGATCGCGCCGTGCCCGTAGTCGGCGAGCACGTAGTCGGATGCCCAGACGGGAATGCGCTCGCCACTCACGGGGTTCACGGCGAAGTGGTCGAGGAAGACGCCGGTCTTTTCGCGGTCGGTGCTCTGCCGCTCGATCTCGGTCTGCTTCTGCGTCTGCTCCATGTATGCCTGGAACTGCATCCGCACTGCGGGCGAGGCGCCGGCAGCAAGTTCGGCAGCAAGGTCGGAGTCCGGGGCGACCACCATGAAGGTCGCGCCGTGGAGCGTGTCGGGGCGGGTCGTGAACACGGGAACGCGCGCTGAGCGACCCTCGATCTCGAATTCGACCTCTGCTCCGTGCGAACGACCGATCCAGTTGCGCTGCATGCTGATGACCTTGGACGGCCAGCGGCCCTCGAGCTGATCGAGATCGTCAACGAGTCGATCAGCGTAGTCGGTGATGCGGAAGTACCACTGTGTAAGCTTCTTTTTCACGACGACGGCACCGGAGCGCTCTGAGGTGCCGTCTGCGAGCACCTGCTCGTTCGCGAGCACGGTCTGGTCTACCGGGTCCCAGTTCACCCAGCTGGCCTTGCGGTAGGCAAGACCCTTCTCGTACATCTTCAGGAAGATCCACTGGTTCCACTTGTAGTACTCGGGGTCGCTCGTGTGGAGCACGCGGCTCCAGTCGAAGGACGGCGCGTAGGTGCGGAACGAGGCCTTCTGCTGGTCGATATTCGCGTAGGTCCACTCGCGCGGGTCGATGCCTCGCTGGATCGCCGCGTTCTCAGCGGGTAGGCCGAAGGAGTCCCAGCCGATGGGGTGCAGCACATCGTGGCCCTGGCCACGCCAGTAGCGGGCCATGATGTCGCCGAAGGCGAAAGCCTCGGCGTGCCCCATGTGGAGGTCGCCCGACGGGTACGGGAACATATCGAGCACGTACTTCCGTGGCCTGTCTGATTCGAGGCCTACGGGCACCTCAAACGGCTTGAGCTCATCCCAGACGGGTAGCCAGCGATCCTGAATCGCCTTGAAGTCATAGCCGTGCTCAGCATCCTGCTGGCCGGTTCCTTGCTCGCTCACACGCACCTCAACACTCGTCGATCATTTCCGGCCTCAAGGGACCGCACACATCCACCCAGTTTATCCCGCTCGGCGTCAAAGAATTGCCAGCATCGCGGCAGCCTTCAGATCACGCTCTCGCCGCTCGGCCACCGGGTCGGAGTCGATGGTGATCCCACCGCCCGCCCCCACGAACGCGCGCGCAGTCGCCCCGTCGCCCCACGCCCCTCCGTCTGAGGGTTCGCGGCGTAGCTCGATGCCGCGGATCGTCATCGCGAGCTCGGCGTCGCCTGAGTCATCGATCCACCCGAAACACCCCGAATACAGCCCGCGCGGCCCGGCCTCGAGCCCGGCAAGGATCTCCACCGCGCTTCGTTTCGGTGCCCCGGTCATCGATCCGCCAGGGAAACACGCCGCAATCGCGTCGCAGACATCGAGGTCAGCACGAAGTTCCCCCGCGACCGTGCTCACGAGCTGATGCACGCGCGGGTGGGTCTCGACCGCGAGAAAGCGCTCCACCCGCACAGAGCCGACCTCGCACACGCGGGCAAGGTCGTTGCGCATGAGGTCAACGATCATGAGGTTCTCGGCGCGTTCCTTCGGGTCGGCGGCAAGCTCAGCAGCCAACGCCGAATCCTGCTCGGGTGACTGCCCGCGCGGCCGGGTGCCTTTGATCGGATGCGTCGATACAGTACCGTCTCGCACACTGAGGAACCGCTCCGGGCTCGCGCTCACGAGGGCTCGGCCCGGAATCGAAATCACCCCGCCGCGCACTGCTCCTCCCCGCAGTCGCTCGTAGAGCTCAAGCGGCGAAAGCTCCGTCTCTCGCTCAACGGTATCCGTGAGGCACAGCACGTAGGCGTCGCCCGCGCGGATCGCGGCGCGGCACTCCTCGACCGCTTCCTCGTAGTGCTGCTGCCGCCACTGGTGGGCTGCTCCGGCAGCGGTGGGTCCGGCTTTGGTGGGGCCGGGTGCGGTGGGGCCGGGTACGGTGCGGCTGGGGCGCGTGCCCTCCGCGCTTGGCGGCTCCGCAGCCAGCGCCGCACGAAGCGCAGCAATCGCGCCTGATTCTCCCCTGAACTCGCTGGACCTGTGCTCGTGATCGATCACGAGCACCGCGGCAACGCGCAGTGCGAACGCTGGCGCGGTAGCATCCTGGTGAGGATCGGCTCCCAGCAGGGACACGCCAAATTCATAGCCGAGGGCGGCGATCCACCCCGCGGAAAACCCACCGGCGGTTGCCAGGACGGGCGATGATCCTGCATCGCGCGCACTGCTCCTCGCGGCTGGATCGACGGCGGTCGCGCGCAACCCAGCGAGGAACGCGCGCTCCTCTCCCGGCACCGCTTCACGAACCTCGCTCGCAATTCCGAGGTAGCTCACGCGGCGCTCGCCAGGAGGGGCGCCTTCGCCGTCGAGCCAGAACCACGGCGCGTCCCCTTGAGCGAGCGCCAGGGCAGCAGCCCGCGCGCTCATTGCGTCTCCCCTACATTCCACCCTCACAGCGTAGTGCTCGGGGCGTGCCCAAGCCTCAGGAAGCCCCGGAACGCAGCGGCGCGTTACCGGGGCTCAGCTGACTGCGCGGAAAGGAGCGCCTCGAGCTTGCCCGCCGTTTGGGAGAGCAGTGAGACGAGGTCGCGGATGTCACCGAGATCCTCACGCTTGTGCTCGCCGAGGCTGACCGAGCCGACCGGCCGCCCGAGTACGAACACCGGCACGGCGATCGCGCGCGTGTTGCTGTCGTACTCTCCCTCCGAGTACGCCCAGCCTTTCTCCGCGACAAGCAGCATCTCAGCCTCGATCGTGTGCGCGTCTTGGGCAGTCAGGTCGCTGAACTTCGCCAGTGGTCGGTGGTACATGAGCGACTGCCGTTGCGACGGCGACAGGAAGGCGAAGTAGGCGCGCGAGGTCGCGCCCGCGTGTGCCGGGTAGAGCTCGCCGACGAGCGGGTGATCTCGGATCGGAACGTCTCCTCCGTCGACCGCAGCAACGCAGCGCACGTAAGCACCGTCAGCGAGGTTGAATGAGGCTGTCCGGCTCGTGGCGTCCGCGAGTTCTGCGAGTACGGGCTCGACGAGCAGCGCCATGCCGCCGCGGCGCTCCCAAGTGTGCGAAATCCGCCATACCGCGGGGCCCATCCGGTAGCGCCGCGTGACCGGATCGGCGTAGAGAAACCCCCGGTGGGTGAGGGTGCTCAGCAACCGCTGTGCCGCCGACTTGTCGAGGTCGAACTCGGCTGCGAGCTCCATGACGCCCCACTCGGTGCGGCGCGTGGAGAATGACAGCAGGACTGCGAGCGCGCGGTCCACGGTCTGGAGTGCGGGGCGGCGCTCTTGTGGCGTCGCGGGTGCTGTATCGATGGGGATCTCCTGTCTGCCAGAAGCATAGCCAGCGTGCCCGCGACTCAGCGAGAGTTCTCACATAGTGAGATTGAGTTGTGATTGAGATGAGCCCGTGCTGATAATCGGCAGCAGCACCCGACACCGGGCCTGGTTCCGGCTCCGGTGCCGGATCCGGTGTCAGCGCCGGCACCGGCGCCCGCACTAGAACCAGCTTCGGCTCCGGCCCGCGCACGACCGCTCCGTGCGGCACCGCACCACCTCGCACGCACCGACAGAAAGAACTCACGCATGCTTCGCTACGTACTCGATGTTGTCGAGCTCCTCGACACTCCAAAAACCTCGGGAGAGTCCCTTGCGTCTTTCCTGCGCAGCCAGGGGGCCGCCGCGGCAGAAATCTCGGTCCAGACGATTCCAGGCGAGAATGGCCTCTCCACGGACTTCGTTCGGGTGTTCATCCCGGGCAGTGCCGGCAAGTCGGCCGGCGGCAGCGCTCGCACACTCGGGATCATCGGCCGTCTCGGTGGCGTCGGCGCACGGCCCGAGCGCATCGGCTTTGTCTCGGACGGTGACGGCTGCGCGGCCGCGCTTTCCGCAGCAGCGAAGCTCTTGAACATGTCGGCCCAGGGCGATGTGCTTCCCGGCGACGTCATCATCACCACGCACGTCACGGGCTGGGCACCCACGGTTCCGCACGAC
>NZ_JBLUNZ020000044.1:0-5897 GCF_048061935.2 Leucobacter sp. BZR 635
GTCGAGCGCGGCAGCACGCAGCTGCGCCTTTACCTTGACTGCGCCGCGCGCGGCGGAGAGATCCATCCCCCACCCCGCGAGAGCACGCACGATGGCGGCCGCCAGGGCCCCGGCCGCAAGCCAGGGCAGGCTACTGATGGCGAAGACACCATCAGCAACCTGCCCGGCTCCGGCCGAGTCCCAGATCCCCTCGTACACCGGGATAGCCACAGCGGCTATCGCCTGAGCGAGGAACCAACTCCAGGCGATGATCGCGACGGTGCGCACTACTCCGAGTAGCGCACCGAGCGCGAACACCGAGCGGGCAGCACCCGCGAAACGTAACAGGCGTGGGTCGAGGGGTTTCATAGGGCCCGGGCCGCCTAGGCGGTGGCCTCGGCGGGCGACTCCACCGGGATCATGTCCTGGGTGAGGCGCTTCCGGAAGACCCAGTACGTCCAGCCCTGGTAGAGCAGCACGAGCGGCAGTGTGAACACCGCTACCCAGGTCATCACTTCAAGGGTCATCTGCGAGCTGGCTGCTCCAGCGACCGACATCGATTCAGCGGGATCGATGCTCGAGATCATTACGTTCGGGAAGAGCGCGGCGAAGATCGTGAGGAGCGCAAATGCGATCGTCACGGTGTTGCCGACGAACGCCCAGCCCTCGCGGCCCATGAGGTTTGCGACCCATGCGCCGATGAGAGCGACCGCGGCGATTGCCGCGCACGCGATGATGAGCCCGATGTTCGGGTTCGCGAGGTGCGTCACGATCGTCCACACGAGCCACGCGGCTGCGAGTACGATCGTGACCAGGCCGACGTTCTTCGCCATCTTCCGTGCGTTCTCGCGCATCTCACCCATCGTCTTCAGCGCGACGAACACAAGTCCGTGCGTGAAGCAGAGGAGCAGGACAACGATTCCGCCGAGCAGGCTGTACGGGTTCAGCAGCGTGAGGAGAGTACCCTCGTACAGCCAGCCGCCGCCCTCCATGGTGCGGATCGGCACACCGTTGATGAGGTTCGCGAACGCGACGCCCCAGAGCAGCGGAGGCACAACCGAGCCCCAGAAGATGAACTGGTCGAACCAGCGGGTCCACTTCTCCCCCTTGCGCTGGTGCCGGAATTCAAACGACACACCGCGGAGGATGAGGGCCACCAGGATGATGAGCAGCGGGAGGTAGAAGCCGGAGAACATCGTCGCGTACCACTCGGGGAACGCCGCGAACAGCGAGGCACCGGCCACGATGAGCCAGGTCTCGTTGAGATCCCAGACCGGGCCGATCGTGTTAATGAGCACACGGCGGTCGGTGTCTGTCTTTCCCAGGAAAGGCAGGGACATGCCCACGCCGAAGTCGAATCCGTCGAGCACGAAGTACCCGATGAACATGACGCCGACGATGAGGAACCATACGGTTGTCAATTCCATGATCCGTCTCCCTTCCTAGTAGACCGTCGCGAGTTGGTCGTGATCAATCGAGCCGGAGCCGTCGTCACCGTCGTCGTCCTTGCGGGCGATCTCGGGTGGGCCCTCCTGCGCGATCTTCTTGATGAGGCCAAACTCGACGACAGCGAGGCCGCCGTAGACGATGGTGAACACGGCGAGGGAGATGAGCACGGCCCACGCCGGCACTCCCGGCGACACTCCTTGTTCGGTAGTCATCACCCCAAACACGATCCAGGGCTGGCGGCCCATCTCGGTGAAGATCCAGCCGACGAGCGATGCGAGCATCGGGAGCGGGGCTGTCCAGATTGCGACGTTCCAGACCCACTTGGGGAGCTCGACGGTCTTGCGCGTGATCCAGAGACCGACGACGGAGATCAGCGCGGCGAGTGCACCGAGCCCGATCATCCAGCGGAATGCCCAGTAGGTCACCCACACGATCGGCACGAAAGAGCCGTCGGTCGGGCACGTCAGCAGCGTATCGCCGGCACCACAGTACATCTCGGTGTATTCGGCCTGCAGATCGTTGATGCCCTCAACAGTGCCGTCAAGGGAATTCGTTGCGAGGAAGGATGCCAGGTACGGAATACGCACGGAGAAGATCTCGTGTGCGCCGTCAGGCGTACCCAGGCTGAACAGTGAGAACGAGGCGTCTCGACCGGACGAGGTGTTGTACATCGCCTCTGCCGCCGCCATCTTCATTGGCTGCGTCTCGGTCATGACGAGGCCGAGCGAGTGACCGCTGAGCGCCGTTCCCGCGAACGCGATGATGTTCGTCCACGCACCGAAACGGAGCGTGGTGCGCATCTCGTCGACGAACTGGCCACGCTTGAGGTGCCACGCGGCAACCGACACCATGACGACGCCCGCGAACATGAGCGCAGCGAGGATGGTGTGGGGGAACTGCGTGAGCGCCACCGGGTTCAGCAGCACATCGACGATGCTCGTGAGCTCGGCTCGACCGCGCTCCTCGTTGATCTTGAAGCCCTCGGGGTTCTGCATGAATGCGTTGGCCGCGAGGATGAAGTATGCCGAGAGCACGCTTCCGAGCCAGACGAACCAGATCGTCATAAGGTGAATCTTCTTGGGCAGCTTGTCCCAGCCGAAGATCCAGAGTCCGATAAACGTGGCCTCAAAGAAGAAGGCGATGAGGCCTTCCATTGCGAGCGGCGCGCCGAAAATGTCGCCGACGAAGCGGGAGTAGTTCGACCAGTTCATGCCGAACTGGAACTCCTGCACGATGCCGGTGACAACTCCCATAGCGAAGTTGATGAGGAAGATCTTTCCGAACAGACGAGTCAGTCGGAGATACTTCTCTTTACCGGTGCGCACCCAGACGGTCTGCAGAATCGCTACGAGCAGCGCCATTCCGATGGTGAGGGGCACAAAGATGAAGTGATACAGGGTGGTCAACCCGAATTGCCATCGCGCGAGCGAGACCGGGTCGAGAAACTCATTCATTTGTTCTCCTAAAACCAGGAGATCAGCGATCGCCGCGCGAAAACGCACTTCTCCCGTAGGAATTCCCTACGGGCGGGTGTACCCGCGGGGTGCTGGCTAAACTGCCAACTGTAGCCAGTATATGCAAGCTGAGAGTTCCCTGCGAATCAATTTTGACGTCAAGATTCTTTTCCCTTGAACGCAACATCAGCGCTGGCAATGGCACAGAGCGATTCGTCATACACTGGCTGAGTGACTTCGCCAGATGACATTCCTGACAGCCGACCTCGCTTTGCGGCGCGGTTTGAGGATCGAATGCATCGCAGTCGCGCGAAGCAAGCAATCAAACGGGGGAAGACCCCGTCCGTGATCCCCTACATCGGGTACGGAACCACCGAGTGGGTTCGAGTCCTCGGCCGCGTGCTCTACCTCCGTCCAGACACCAGCGAACACTCGCGTTTCCGGCCCGACGTGCAAGAGCTCTCACGCGTGCGCGGCTGGCGCACCTTCACAAGCGTCTACGTTCCCTACCAACGAGTGACAGTATTCGTTGACGATCAGCCGGTCACCGAGGTTGTCGCCGACCGCGGCGGCGTCATCGACTCCATTATCCGCGTGAAACTCACCCCCGGCTGGCACACCGTCACGCTGCAGGTCAGCGACGAGGAGGCCGCGCACGCGCCGGTGAAGGTCATGGATCCTTCCGCGCAGCTCGGCGTACTCTCAGACGTCGACGACACCGTGCTCATCACCGCACTCCCCAAGCCGTTCGTGGCCGCGTGGAACAGCTTCGTACTCGACGAGACCGCGCGCCGCGCCACGCCCGGTATGCCCGTGCTCTACGACCGCCTCGCGAAACGCCACACCGGCTCCCCCTTCATCTACCTGTCGACGGGCGCATGGAACGCGGCCCCCGCGCTCAGCCGGTTCTTCGCCCGCAACCTGTACCCGATGGGGCCGCTGCTGCTCACCGACTGGGGGCCCACCCACGACCGCTGGTTCCGCAGCGGCCGCGAGCACAAGCAGCGCGAACTCAAACGCCTCGCGCGCGAGTTCCCCGGCGTGCGCTGGATCCTCTTCGGCGACGACGGCCAACACGACGAGTCGCTGTACGCGGAGTTCGCCCGCGATCACCCCGAGAATGTCGCCGCCGTCGCGATCCGACAGCTCTCGGTCGGCCAGGCGGTGCTCGCCGGGGGCCGCTCGAAGGCCGCGCAGCAGAAGGACGCCAGTGGCATTCCCTGGGTGTACGGGCCCGACGGGGCGACACTCAGCGAGGAGCTCGGCAAGCTCGGACTGCTGTGAGCATGCCAACCGCGCCCTGGTGGCGGCGCGCCGAAAAGCACATCACCGGCCGCTTCACCGTGAGCGCCAGGCCGCCCGCGCTCCAGCTTGCCAAGGCCGGCGGAGCCGCGATCCTCAGCTGGTTCGTGTGCCTGCTCATCTTCCCCGGCTCCCTCCCGATGTTCGGGGCCATTGCTGCCCTCATCGTGGTGCAGGAGAGCGTGGATCAGTCGCTCACCAAGGGCATCGAGCGCGTCGTCGGGGTGCTCTTCGGGGTCTCCGTTGCGCTGGGTGCGGGGGCGCTATTCGGCACGAGCTCCTGGCTGTTCCTCGCCGCGATCCTGGTCGCCATGGGGGTCGGCTGGATCTTCCGCATGAGCGCGACCTCAACGAACCAGATCGCGATCACGGCGATGCTCATGATCGCGCTCGGCGGCTCCGAGCTTGGCTACGGAATTGAGCGCCTCGTTGAGACCGCGATTGGTGCCGCGATCGGCGTCGCGGTGAACGCGATCATCGCAGCCCCAGTGCGCACGGAGATCACCCGCGCCGAAATCACATCGCTCACGCTCAACGCCGCGCGGGCGCTCGACCGGCTCGCCGACGCGCTCGAGGAACCCCGCGACGAGCCGTGGCTCGAAGACATGCTCGACTCAGCGCGGCTGCTGCACGAGGAGCGCACGCGCGTGCACGCCTCTCTCAGGAGCGCGCGCGAGAGCCTCCGGCTCAACCCGCGAAGCCGCCGGCACATGCGGCAGCTGCTCGAGGACGACGCGCTCTTCCAGCGTGTGCAGCCCATCGTCACCCAGGTCATCGGAATGTCGCGCGCGCTCTACGACCTCTACGACCCCGAGCTCGTCGCGGATCCATCGGTCATCGGGATGCGGCAGGAGATCCACCGCGCCGCACACGACCTCGAGCTGCTGGTCGCGCCGGCTCCCGCCTCGGAAACGGCAGCGGCCCCGGAACCGCCGGCGCTCACTGCGCCGTACACGATTTCGAGGCCGCCGCCACGCCACTGGGTACTCATCGGCTCCCTCATGGAAGACCTGCGCCGCGTGCGCGGGCGGATCACCGGGGAGCTCGAGTAGCCGCTGGGGCTCGTTGAACTACTGAACGAGCGCCGCCTGCACGTCGATCGTGATGGTAACGTCGTCGCCGAGCAGGAAGCCGCCCTTTTCGAGCGGGGCGTTCCAGGTGAGACCGAAGTCCTCGCGCTTCACCACGCCGACGGCGGTGAAGCCTGCCTTGTAGTTGCCGTAGGTGTCGTCGCCGAAGCCGCCGAACTCGAAGTCGAAGGTGACGGGCTTCGTGACGCCGCGCATGGTGAGGTCGCCGTCGACCTTGAAGTCTCCGCCGACGACGCGCACGCCGGTCGAGGTGAAGGTGAGCTGCGGGAACTGGTCTGCCTCGAAGAAGTCGCCGGTGCGGAGGTGTCCGTCACGGTTCTTCTCGTTGGTGTTGATCGAGGCGACCTCTGCGGCAGCGGTGACGCTGGAGTCAAGCGGGTTCTCGCCGGTCACGAAGGTCGCGTCGAACTGCTCGAACTTGCCCTTGACCTTGCTGATAGCGAGGTGACGGATCGCGAACCCAACCTCGGAGTGCGTGGCGTCAATCTTCCAAGTGCCTGCGCGGTAGCCGGGGATCTGATCTGCGGTGAGCGTCATAAGAGAAAACCTTTCGAAAAACTTGTTTTACCTCGGGGCTTGGCCCTGAATTTGCTGTCCAGCAGTTTCGCGGACACTCAGAACA
>NZ_JBLUNZ020000045.1:0-23695 GCF_048061935.2 Leucobacter sp. BZR 635
GCCCGCGGGGTTCTTCACGAGCACGAGCTCGAGCGGTTGGCCGTCGAGTTCGAGCTTCTCGCCGCGCCCAAACGCCGGGCGCACTGTCGACAGCGATTCGAGCACCTCGGTGGTGGAGGCGGGCGTCACGAGGCCCGCGGCTGCGGCGCGCTCAAGCACGGCGCGCACAGTTACCAGGGCGGCAGCGGCGTTGTAGGTGTTGTACAGGCCCTCAAGCTGGAGCGGCGTGGAGTGGGACTCCCCATCAATGAGGAACGTCGCCGCGTTCTTGCCGAGCTCCAACAGCGTCACATCGGCGGCCGCGCGCGCATCGGCGGAATCCGCGGGAGCATCCGCAGCAGCCTCAGCGTGGAAGTCGTCGTCGCCGGGGAACGTGCTCAGCAGCGCCTGGGTGAGCCCGAACTCGCGCACTTCAGGGCCGCTGCCCGAGCTGGCGCGCTCGCGGGTGCGCTCGCCGATCTCGGCGATCAGGCGATCCTCGCGGTTTGCCACGAGCACGTCAGTCGTCGCGTCGGCGATGCGCTGCAGGTATCGCGCGGTGGTGTCGATCTCGCCGAAGCGGTCGAGCTGATCCCGCAGCACGTTGAGCAGCAGCGTGAAGCGCGGCTTCACCCGCTCGATGAAGAACATTGCGTGCGCCTCGTCGAGTTCGAGCACGGCGACATCGGCGTCGAGTTTGCCGCCGATGGAGCCCTCTTCGACCATCGCTGCGACGACGCCGCGGGAGAAGTTCGATCCGGTGCGGTTCGTGAAGACCTTCAGGCCCTGGGCCTCGAGCATCTCGACGATCATCTTGGTGGTGGTCGTCTTACCGTTGGTGCCGCTCACGGCGATGACGCCGAGCGGCAGACGGTCGAGGCCGCGGCCCATGAAGCCGGGGTCGAGGCGCTCGACGACGAGGCCGGGCAGCGCGGATCCGCCGCCCCGAAGCCTCGCCACCGCGCGCACCGTCTTGCCGATCGACGCCGAGAAAAAATCACGCATGGATCAAGATTACTCGCCCAGGAGGTCTGGCCTCACGCGCCGCGTCCGTTCGACGCTCTGCTCGTGCCGCCACTTCTCAATCACCGCGTGGTTTCCGGAGAGCAGCACATCGGGGACACGCCTGCCACGCCACTCGGCGGGCTTGGTGTAGCTCGGGTACTCGAGTAGGCCGGACTCGTGCGACTCCTCAACCAGGCTGTCCGGGTTACCGACGACGCCGGGCAGCAGGCGCCCGATCGCCTCGATCATTGCGATCGAGGCCACCTCTCCCCCGTTGAGCACGTAGTCACCGATGCTCACGAGGCGCACGCGACCGCGCTCAGCGTACTCGTCGAAGACGCGCTGATCGATGCCCTCGTATCGGCCGCAGCCAAACACCAGGTGCTCCTCGTGGGCGAGTTCTCGCGCCATTGCCTGCGTAAACACGTCGCCGGCCGGCGAGGGGAAGATGATGAGCGGATCGCTCGCTTCCTCCCCCTCCAGGATGCCGTCGAGGACCTGCCCCCACGGCTCCGGCTTCATGACCATGCCGGCGCCGCCGCCTGTGGGCGTGTCGTCGACCGTGCGGTGCTTGTCATGCGCGGATTCGCGCAGGTCGTGCACGTTGAGGTCGATGAGACCCTTGTCGCGAGCCTTCCCCATGAGCGACAGTTCGAGCGCGTCGAAGTAGCCGGGGAAGATCGTGACGACGTCGATTCTCACGCGCCGGATCCCGGGTTCTGCGTGCCGTCTTCGATCGCGCCCTCGCCGAAGAGCCCCGCTGGCGGAGTCATCGTGACGATGCCAGCCTCGAGGTCAACGCTCGGCACAATCGCCTCAACAAAGGGAACGAGCACGATGCCGCCAGGGGTCTGCACGGAGAGCAGATCCTGTGCCGGGAAGTGCTGCACTTCTGCAACCGTTCCCAGCTTCTCGGTCGTGCCGTCTTCGAGTGGCTGCACGACGTCGAGCCCAACGAGCTCGTGGTCGTACCAGGCGTTCTCTTCGGAGCCCGCGGCGACCGCCTGCTCGTCGATCCAGAGGATCGCGCGCACGATGCTCTCGGCCGCGGTGCGGTCGGGCACCTCGACAAAGAACCCGACGGGCATGCCGTTGAACCACTTGAGTTCGCGCAGCTCGATGATCTTGCCGAACCACGGCGAGTCCTCGGGCACCTGCAGGTGGAAGGAGGCACCGGGCACGAAGCGGAGGTCGGGATTGTCCGTAAACATCTCGAGCTTCACGCCGCCCTTGAGGCCGTGCGGCTTGGTCAAGCGCCCAACGCGCAAGCTCCCCGCCCCGCTAGCGGGACGGGGAGCTTGCGCACGCTTGGGAGCGTCAGCCATCAGCCGGCCTCAGGTGCGTCAGTGTCAACGATGTCGACGCGCACGCGGTCGCCCGTTGCGAGTGCCTGGATCACGGTGCGAAGCGCCTGGGCGGTGCGGCCGCTGCGGCCGATCACCCGCCCGAGGTCTTCTGGATGCACGCGAATCTCGAGGGTCTCGCCGCGGTTGCCCGCGCGCTGGTTGATGCGCACCTCGTCAGGGTGGTCGACGACCCCCTTGACGAGATGCTCAAGCGCATCAGCGAGCACCATTTCAGCCAAGAGTCTTAGGCCTCGGTGGTCTCAGCAGCGGCCTCTTCAGCCGGCGCCTCGGTCTCAGCTGCAGCCTCTTCGGCCGGAGCCTCTGCGGGCTTCTCAGCCTTGGGGCGAACGACCGACTTCTTCTTGCTGTCAGCCTCGAAGACCTCCTTGGCCTCGGGTGCAAGCACGCGCGACTCGGTGGGGCCCTCGCCGGAGAACTTGCCCCAGTCGCCGGTGAGCTTCAGGAGTGCAGCGACCTGCTCGGTCGGCTGTGCGCCGACGCTGAGCCAGTACTGTGCGCGCTCCGAGTCAACCTCGATGAACGAGGGGTTCTCGGTCGGGTGGTACTTGCCGATCTCCTCGATGACGCGGCCGTCGCGCTTGGTGCGCGAGTCAGCAACGACGATGCGGTAGAACGGTGCGCGGATCTTGCCGAGGCGCTTGAGGCGAATCTTGACTGCCATGAGATGGCTCCTTCAGGTTGTGTTACATGTGACGCCGCGAAATGTTCAGGTCGTGATGACCGAAAGCGCGGAAGCCTGGCACGCAAAAATGCGAACTAGCCAAGTTTGCCACAGCATCGACTAAATTGCAATTCTTGATGGGATCAGGGCTTTTAAATAACACCCTCCCGTTTACTGCCCCTGAACCTCACGCATCCACGCCTCAATTCCGGCCGCATCGATCGGAAGCGCGTCAGAAATGACCTCGTGGCCGGTCTCGGTGACGACAAGGTCGTCCTCGATGCGCACACCGATGCCGCGGAGCTCGGGCGGTACGGTTTCGTCCCACGAGTGGAAGTAGAGGCCCGGCTCGACCGTGAGGGCCATGCCGGTCTGCACGGTGCCGCCGAGGTAGGTCTCGTAGCGCGACGAATCGCAGTCGTGCACGTCGAGGCCGAGGTGGTGCCCGACACCGCACACGATGTAGCGGCGGTGGTGCTGGCCGTCCGCCGAGAGCGCCTCGTCGACCGAAACGGGGAGCATGCCCCAGTCGTTGAGCCCGTCGGCGAGCACCTCCATGCAGGCCGCGTGGAAGTCAGCCCAGAGCTTGCCCGGCTGCACCGCCGCGAGACCCGCACGGTGCGACTTCTCGACGAGGTCGTGCACCATGCGCTGGGCGTCGGTGAAGGTGCCGCTCGCGGGCAGCGTGCGGGTGACGTCGGCCGTGTAGCCCGAGCGCATCTCGACGCCCATATCGAGCAGCAGCAGCTCGTCGGGGTGGATGTCGCCGTCGGTGCGGGTCCAGTGGAGGATCGGGGCGTTCCCGCCCGATCCAACGATGGTTGCGTAGCCGGGAGCCTGGCCGGCAGTGCGCGCGTGCCGGTCGAAGGTGCCCTGGAGCCACCGCTCGCCGCCGCCCGAGATCGCGCGGGGGATCTCGCGGCGCACCTCGGCGAAGCCGTCGATCGTGGCGAGGTTTGCGCCACGCAGCTGCGCGATCTCCCACGCGTCCTTGATCTGGCGGAGCTCGGAGAGCACCGTTGCGAGGCGAGCCGAACGGGCCCGACCCTCGAGCGCGGCCCCTGCCCCGCGTGCGACGACGGCCGCACCGGCGATCAGCGCGTCGTCGGGAACGCCGGCCTCCGCGAGCTCGGTGATCGGGCGGACGGTGAGGCCCAGCCCCGCGGATACCTCTTCCACACCGGCGATGGGCCCGACCCAGAGCTCACCGTGGTTCGCGTCGGCGTAGAAGCCGCGGCTTCCTGGGCGCGCCGGCGGGGTGATGTAGAGCGTCGCGTCGTGTCCGCCAGACACCGGGCGCATGACGAGGACGGCGTCCTCTACCCCGTGGCCGACGGCCCACAGGAAGTCGCTGTCGGCGCGGAACTCGAAATAGGTGTCGTTCGCGCGCAGCTGCGAGCGTCCGGCGGTCACTACCAGGGTGGCGCCTGGTAGCTCGGCGGAGAGCCGGGCGCGATGATCCGCCGCTGCCTGCGCGGCCCCCGGCTCGACCTTCAGCTCGCGCGAGGCCTCGCCCCACCCGTCGGCCATCCACGAGGTGAACCCCTTGGACTCGCTGATGAGCGGCATGCGGGGGTCGCGGCGCGTCGCTCGCGAGTTCGGCATGCCCGACTCCCAATCGACTACGTTCACGGTGCTCCCGAGGCCGTTCAGCGTGGGGCCGTCGTGGTGATGCGTCATGTCTCTGTAACCCTTTCGAGGTCGTAATGTGTGGAATTAGTTGCGGGCGCTCGGGCTGCCGCCGAGGCGCACCTCGAGAGCGTCAAAGAGCCGCGGGGCGACGTTACCGAGCCGCAGGCCATCGTGCTCGTACTCGTTGGTAACCCAGGCGTGGACGCCCTGCACCCGCGAAGCGGTGTCAAGCGAGAGCTGCGCGTCGACGTACATGTCGTCGAAGTACACGGCGGCCTCGACCGGCACCTCGTTGCGCGCGAGCTGCTCGTGATCGTAGGTCTCGATCGGCTGCGGGTTCGCGGCGAGGTGGTTCACTGCTGCCTGGATTCCGGTGAGCGCACCGATCTCCTCGAACATCCACGGGAACACGGTTTCGCCCGTGAAGTTCAGCGGGCGCGCTGACTCGGCGAACTCGGGGTGGCGCTCGCGCTCGGCCTGCGCGGCCCAGCTGCTCGGGCCGGGCCCGTAGATCGCTTCTTGCAGCGCGATGAACAGCGGGTTCGTCGCGAAACCGGTCTCGGCCTCCACCGTCGCGAGGAACGTGGCCGAGAGTTCAGTCTCGGCTTCGTCGGCGAAAGCCTCGTCGAAGATCCAGTGCACGCGGTCGAAGCCGGGCTGCATACCGAAGTCGAAGCCGAGGGTCTGCAGCCGGCGCACGGTGAGCCGGTCGCCGCCGGGCAACCGGACGTCCTCGCGCTCGAGCATGTCGGCGACGCGTGAGATGCGCTCGACGAGGTGCGGGTGGCGCGCGCGGAACTGCCGGTTCTTCTCGGCGATCCGCGGGAAGGTGCGTGAGTAGACGACCGCGGGGTCGGGATCGATGCTCGGCAGCCCGCCCGTGATCGCCGAGGCGACAACCGACTCGGGGAAGTGCGAGAGATACTGCAGCGTGAGGAAGCCGCCGTAGCTCTGGCCGAGGGTCCACCACTGGCGGCCCGAGAAGTGTTCCTCGCGCAGCGCCTCGAAGTCGCGCACGATCGAGTCCTGGCGGTGCTGCGCGAGCAACTTCGCACCCGCGGCGGCGTCGAGGCCTTCGAAGCTGCGTGCGCTCAGCGGCGTCGAGCGGCCGGTGCCGCGCTGATCCGGCAGGATCACCCGGAAGCGGGTGACCGCGTCACCGAGCCAGCCGTCAGCTTCAAGCGGCCTGGGCGACTTCCCGCCGGGGCCGCCCTGCAGGAAGACGAGCAGCGGGAGGTCGGCGTCACGCTTCGTCACCTCGGTGACCTCGCGCGCGAACACGCGGATGGTCTCCCCCGCGGGCTCGTTCCAGTCGAGTGGCACGGTTACCCACAGGTCGCGGGCAACAAGGCGGGTTCCGATGGGGTACCAGTCGGTCATTTTCGGGCAGTCCTTACTCTCGAATCAAGCAGCGCGTACAGGGTATCGACGATCAGGTTCGACAGCACGACGAAGAGGCCGCCGAGGAGCACGATGGCGATGACCACGGGGCGATCCTGCATCGCGACGCTCGTCACCGCAAGCGAGCCAACTCCGGGAAGCCCGAACACCTGCTCGATCACAATCACGCCTCCGAGGAGCATACCGATGTCAATTCCCAGCTGGGTGACCAGCGGCGGCATCGCGCTGCGGAACGCGTGGGTGTAGGTGACCCGGCGCTCAGTGAGGCCCTTGGCCCGGGCAGTGCGAATGTAGTCCTGGCCGAGCACGTCAAGCATCTGGCCGCGCGTCAGGCGCGCATACACGGCCGCGGTCACCAGCGCGAGCGTGAGCCACGGGAGCGCGAGGTGCCAGGCCCACTGGCCCGGGTTCTCAGTGAACGGCACGTAGCCCGAGGGCGGGAACAGCGTGACGCCCATCTTGGTAGGCAAGAAGTACAGGGTGTACAGCGCGATCATGCCGAGCACGAAGGTCGGGAAGCTGATGCCGACAATCGCAAAGCCCTGACCGATGCGGTCTCGCAGCGTGCCCGGGTGCTTGGCCGACGAGACTCCGATGGGAATTCCGATGGCGAGCCACACGATCACGGCGCCGAACACGAGCGACATCGTGACGGGAATGCGGCTCGAGAGCAGATCCCACACCGGCAGATTCGACCGGTAGGAGAAACCGAGGTCGCCCTGCAGGAGGTTCCCGAGGAACATGAAGTACTGCTGGATCATGGGCTTATCGAGCCCGAGATTCAGGCGAATCTGCTCCATCAGCGCTTCCGTCGCCTTGTCGCCCGCGATGACGCGCGCGGGGTCGGTGGGCGAGACGTAGAAGAGGATGAACACGAAGATGCTGAGCAGGAAGAGTACGAGCGCGCCGAAGCCGACGCGAGAAAGGACATAGCGGATCATGCTTTGTTCCCCTTCGAGGAGGTCGGATCGAGTGCGTCGCGCAGCCCATCGCCGAGCAGGTTAAACGCGAGTGTGAGGGCAAGGAGGGCGAGGCCTGGCACAAGCACCATCCACGGCGCAACCATGTACATGGAGCCGTTGGCTGCGTCAGCGAGCATGTTGCCCCAGCTCGGCGTCGGCGGCACGATGCCCAAGCCGAGGAACGAGAGCGTCGCTTCGAAGACCACCGCTGCGGGAATACCGAGTGTTGTGTAGACGATGATCGGCACGACAAGGTTCGGGAGCACGTCGCGGAACATCATGGAGAAGCGCGATTCCCCGAGGGAACGCGCGGCCTCGATGTACTCGCGTTCACGGATCGCGAGCACCTGTCCGCGGATGACGCGTGCGAGCCCGGCCCAGCTGAAGAACACGATGACGATGATTGACAGGCCAAGACTCGGCCCGAGCACCGCAACGAGCGCGATTGCGACGAGCAGGAAGGGCACGCTCATCACGAGGTCGATGATGCGGCTGAGCAGCGTGTCGACCCATCCGCCGAAGAAGCCAGCGGTCGCGCCGATGATGACGCCAATTGCCGAGGCGATGAGCGAGGCTGCGACGCCGACGAGCAGCGAGACGCGAGCGCCGTACGCGAGGCGCACGAATACGTCGCGGCCGAGCTGGTCGGTGCCGAGCAAGAACTCCGCGTTCGGCCCGACTGGGATGCCGGAGGCCGACAGGCCAGTCTCGCGGAACTGCTCGGTGGGGCCGTGGCCGGTCCACTGCGCGATGAGCGGAGCGCAGATCGCGAACAGCACGATGCCGAGAATGACGACCGCCGAGATCACGCTCGCAGGGTCGCGGAGCAGCCGCGCCATCGTGAGCTGCACCGAGCTCTTCGCCTGGATATCGGCAGCCTTCTGGGCCGCGTATCCGGGAGTGATAATGAGCTTCGTGTCTTTGGAGAAAACCTTATTCACAGTGCCCCTCCAGTTGCTGAAACGAGTACGCGTTCGCGCTCGACGCGCGGGATCTCGGGGGCGGCTGCCGAGAGCAGCTTCTTCGTGAACGCCTGCTGCGGATCGCCATAGACAGTCTCCGCGTCGCCAAGCTCAATAATCTTGCCGCCGTCCATCACCGCGATCCGATCGCACACGTGCCGCACCACCGCAAGATCATGCGAGATAAACAGGTAAGTGAGGCCGAGCTCACGCTGCAGCTCATCAAGCAGGTTGAGCACCTGCGCCTGAATCGACACATCCAGCGCCGACACCGGCTCATCAAGAATCACAAGCTCAGGGTTCAACGCGATCGCGCGGGCGATGCCGATACGCTGGCGCTGCCCGCCCGAGAACTGCGACGGGAACCGGTTGTAGTGCTCCGGGTTCAGGCCCACGATCTCCATGAGCTCCTGCACGCGGGCGAGCCGATCGTCACCCCTTGCGACCTTGTGAATACGGAACGGGTCGCCGATGATCGAGCCCACGCGGCGCTTCGGGTTCAGCGAACCAAACGGATCCTGGAACACCACCTGCACCTTGCGGCGCATCTGCCGCCACTCGGCATCAGAGAGGTTTCCGATGTCTGCGCCGTCGAAGCTGATCTTGCCGGAGCTCGGCGGGATCAGGCCTGCGATGGTGCGGGCGAGCGTCGTCTTGCCGCAACCGCTCTCCCCCACGAGGCCGAGGGTCTCGCCGCGGCGCACGGTCAGCGAGATGTCGTCGAGAACCGTGCGGGGCTCGCCCCTGCGCTGCGGGAACGACACCGTGAGGTGTTCGACGGTGACGATGCTGTCGTCGCTCGAGACCTCGATCTCGGCGGCCGGCATCTCGGGGGCCTCAGGTTCGGTCGGAGGCGTCTCAAGCCAGCACAGCGACTCGGTGCCGTCATCGAACTGCTGCAGGGGCGGCGCCTCGCCGCAGATGTCCATCGCGTTCACGCAGCGGTCTCGGAAGACGCAGCCGGTGGGCGGGTTGAGCAGGCTCGGCGGGCGGCCCCCGATCGGGATCAGCGGGGTGCCCGGAGCACGGTTAAAGGAGGAGGAACGCAGCAGGCCAGCCGTGTAGGGGTGCGCGGGGTTGCCGAGCACGTTTTCGCTCGTGCCAACCTCGAGCTTGCGCCCGCCGTACATCACCATGACGCGATCGGCGACGCGCGACAGGATGCCGAGGTCGTGGCTGATCATGAGCACGGTCGCGCCGAAGTCCTCGCGCATCTCGGCGAGGAGGTCGAGGATCTGGGCCTGGACTGTGGAGTCAAGGGCGGTGGTCGGCTCATCGGCGATGATGAGCGCGGGGTTGAGCGAGAGACTCATGGCGATCATCACGCGCTGGCGCATGCCACCGGAGAACTGGTGCGGGTAGGCGTCGAAGCGCGCTGCGGGGTCAGGGATCCTGACCTTCTCGAGCAGCTCGATCGCGCGGGCCTTCGCGGCCTCTTTCGTGACCTTCTCGTGGGCACGGATCTGTTCAACGATCTGCCATCCGACGGTGTACTGCGGGTGCAGGCTCGAGAGGGGATCCTGAAAAATCATGCTGATCTCGGCACCGCGCTTCTTGCGCAGGCCCTCCGCAGACAGCGTGAGCAGGTCTTCCCCCTGGAACATGACCTGGCCGGAGCGCTTTGCCTGCGGGATGAGGCCCATGATCGACTGCACAAGCACAGACTTGCCCGATCCGGACTCTCCGACGATGCCGAAGAACTCGCCTTCGTTCACCGAAAATGAAACGTCTTGCACGGCGTGAACCGCGCCATCTTCTGTCGGAATGTCTACGACGAGATTCCGAACATCGAGTATTGCCACTCGTACTCCAAGGTTTGGTGGTGTGCGTGATGAGGCGGCGAACCGTGCGGCGGCGAATGGTGTTCCACCGCCGCACGGCTCACGCACCGGCGTTACTGCTTGAGCCAGACGTTCGTCCAGTCTCCGTTCTGGGCGAGCGCGTAGATCGCGAAGTCCTGCACACGGTCAGAGTGGTAGTTCGCCTTCTTGCGCGAAACAATGCTCACGATCGGCGAGTCTTCCATGACGGTCTTGTCGACCTCGTGCCAGAGCTTGCCTGCCTCCTCTGGCGTCGCAGCAGCGAGCGCCTGGTCAGCAAGCTCGTTTGCCTTGTCGTTGTTGAAGTCGACGTAGTTGTACGACTGCGGGGTGCCGTCGAAGGTGAACTGCGGCTGGAAGACGGAGCGCGCTGCGCCGCCAACCCAGTCGGGCGACCAGCCGACGAGCGCAACGTCCCACTCACCGGTGGAAGCGTTCTCGCGGTTCGTCATAAAGTTCGCGTAGTAGTCGGTCGGCGGAACCGGGAAGAGCTCGACGGTGATGCCAGCCGCCTCAAGGCTCGACTGGATCGTCTGCGCAATGTCTGGCTGGGTGCCAACGTTGCGGTACGGGAACTTCAGGGTGAGGTTCTCGACGCCAGCTGCCTTGAGCAGCTCCTTCGCCTTCTCGGGGTCAGCCTTACCGCTCTTGTCGCCGTACAGGCTGAACTCTTCGTACCCGTTGATTCCGGGGCCGAAGATTCCATTGGTGACCGACGCAATGTCCTCGCCGCCCATGACCTGCACAACGGCCTGCTTGTCGATTGCGTACTGAATTGCCTGGCGCACCTCGAGCTTCTGGAGCGCGCTGTCGTTGTTGGTCGTGGCCGTGTTGAACCACATGAACTGGTCGATGCCACCGTTCTCCATGGTGGTGAACTTCTTATCGTTCGCCGCCTGGAGCTGCTGGATGTTTGCCGGGCTCGGGCTGAGGTCGAAGAGCATGTCGGCCGAGCCGGCCTGCAGCTGCTGCATCGCCGCGTCGCCCTCGACGCCCATCGTCATCTGGATCTTGTCGACGTTCGCCTTGCGCAGTGGGTCGCTATCTGCCTTCCACGACTCGTTGCGTACGAACTCCCACTTGACGTCGGGCGTGTACGAAGCCACCTTGTAGGGCCCCGAGGAGACGAAGTTTGAGCGGTACTCAGGCGAATCCGGCAGGTATTCCAGCACCTCGATGGGCGCGGGGTTGGCGGTCGGAAGGCTGAGCATCGAGGTGAAGTCGGAGGCGGGCTCGACGAGCGTGAACACGACGGTCTGGTCGTCGGGTGTCGCGATGCCCTTGATGTCGTTGGACTCGACGTACTCCTTCATCGCTGCGGCCTCTGCGGGCACCTTCGCGAAGCCCTCGCAGTACTCGGACATGCCGTCGATCAGGCTGATGAAGTAGCCACCGAGTGCGGCCCCGATGTGGGGGTTGCAGATGCGCTCGATGCCACGAGCCACGTCGCCAGCGACGATCGGGCGGGCACCGTCTGGCGCATCCCACGTGACACCGTCACGAATCTTGATCTCGTAGGTGAGACCGTCTTCGCTCGCGGTGGGAACCTCCTCAGCGATATCGCCGGTGAGCGCGATGCGTTCGTCGACATCGTTCGAGGTTTCGTAGCTGAGGATCGAGCGCGAGAGCGAGCGCACGACGCTGTTCACCGGCACATATGCCGTGAGCTGGGGATCGAGTCGATCCACGTCACCGTTGGCGAGTACCTTGAGCGTGCCGCCCGACTGCGGTTCGCCGCCTGCTTCGCCACCCCCACCGGAACCGCCGGTTGCACACCCGCTGAGCACGAGCATTGCGGCTGCGCCGAGCGCAACGCTTGAGAGAATCTTCTTCCGAGCCATAGAGTCACCTTTGAATCGCTGAGTAGGCTGCGTCACGCCCGTCGGGCGTCACGGATGCAGATCACATCACGAGTACCATAGTACATGTCAACCATCGCACTCTACACGTTGTCTCCCGGGAGTGTCGAGGTCTCAGGCCGAGCTCCCCCAACGCGGCTACGCTGGAACGTATGCACAGCAGCACGACCGCCAACGGCGACCCGGTCCACTCCCCGTCCGGCCACGAACTCACGATTACCCATGGTGACGCTGAAGCGCGCATCGTGACCGTCGGGGCCTCACTCGCTAGCTACCGCGCCTACGGCCGCGACATCGTGCTCCCGTTCTCCGTCGACGAGATCAGGCCGGCCTTCCGCGGCGCCACGCTCGCTCCGTGGCCGAACCGCATTCCCGACGGCAGCTACCTCTTCAGCGGAGAGCAGCAGCTCCCCCTCACCGAGCCAGGGCGCGGTCATGCCCTACACGGCCTCGTGAGCTGGCTCGACTGGACCGTGCTCGTACACTCGCAGAGCTCTGTCTCGCTCTCGACCGAAATCGTGCCGCAGCCCGGGTACCCCTGGCGCGTCGCGGTGACAACCGAGTACCGCCTCACCGGAGACGGCCTTACCCAGACAGTCACCGCGCGCAACCTCTCGACAGAGCAGGCCCCCTTCGGCACCGCACCGCACCCGTACCTCGTCGCACCCCACGGCGAACTCGACACCTGGACACTCGAGCTCCCGGCCGAAACCGTGCTGCTGACCGACGACCGACTGTCCCCGAGAGGCACCGCCCCGGTCGAGCACGACGCCGCACGTTTCGACTTCCGCGAATCCCGCCCCATCGGCATGGCCCAGATCGACCACGCGTTCACGCGCCTCGGCCGCGACGCCGGCGGCTACGCCCGCGTGCGGGTCACCGATCGCACGGGCCACGGCGCCGAGCTCCGCTTCGACGAACGCTGCCCCTGGGTGCAGATCCACACCGCCGATCAGCCGAACCGGCAGCTCAACCGCCTGGGCCTCGCAGTCGAGCCGATGACCTGCCCACCCGCGGCGTTCCAGTCTGGCGAGGACCTCCTCGTCCTCGCCCCGGGCGCCGAGGCCTCGGCGGCCTGGACGATCGCCCCGATCGAGCCACCACTCGCGCAGCTCGAGCCCTAGCATCGGTCCTGCGCGACCTAGCGGTCGAGCAGCGCCCGCTGAGCAGTCGGCCTCGCAGCCGGCCGAGTACCTGCGCGGCCTAGCGGTCGAGCAGCCAGCCGAGCACGTGCGGGAAGGCAAGCATTCCGCCGATGACGGCGACGAACGCCGCCGTCGTCCACGCGGTCGAGCGGCCACGCAGCCGCCGACCCTGCGCAGCGATCTGTGCGCGCGGCCGTGCCGCGCGCGGATCCGAGTAGCTTGCGGCCTGATGCACGAGCTCCGCACCGACGAGCTCCGCGAAGTAGAGGAGCGCGGCGCTCTCCGCGCCGTCCGAGCGAGCAGTCA
The DNA here is from genome assembly GCF_048061935.2 of Leucobacter sp. BZR 635. NCBI lineage: Bacteria > Bacillati > Actinomycetota > Actinomycetes > Micrococcales > Microbacteriaceae > Leucobacter > Leucobacter sp. BZR 635. Next base: position 13,100 of record NZ_JBLUNZ020000045.1, read on the forward strand.
CGCGCGACGATGCAAGCTGCAGGCGGTCATCGATGACCTCGATATCCCAACGGCTCCCGTAGTCGATGAGGCAGGCCATCACGTCGGGGGTGAGCAGCTCGAGCGCGTCTCGCTCGTAGCCCTCCGGAACGTAGGTCGTGAAGTACCTGTCGAAGTCGCCCTCGAGCGACAGCCGCTGCGTGCCGGGTAGGAGCGTCCGCAGGCTGCCGTTGCCGCGCGCGTCGATTATGAGGTGCGGCAGGGCTCGCGGCAAGCGAAGCGACAGGTAGCGGAAACCGTTCCGCGGCCCCCTAGGGTCGCTCTTGCCGCCGGTGTAGCTCGCGATGCCAATCGCCAGGTCGGGGTCGCTCACGTCGCGCCCTCGCCACAGCACAAAACTACTCCGGAACAGTGACGCAGGCGGCGTCGCGCCGATGGGCGGTCGCCGCTTGGCGGGGTCACGCGGCCCGGGAAGCTTCTCCGCGAAGAATACGCCCAGCCGCGCAGGCGGATACCCCATGCGCATGTAGCCGATGTCCTCGCGCTTTGCGAACAGCTCGAAGGCGAGGCCGCGCCGGGTGTCGGCGGGCATCGACAGCATGATCAGGCCCCACATCCAGAGCAGAATCGAGGTGAAGAGGAAAACGGCGATGAGGAAGCCGTGAGCCCATTCGATCCACCCGGGCAGCGACACTGGGCGCGGCCACTCGAAGGTCAGCCCCACCCACAGCAGCGTACTCAGCGCCGCCGGGACGCACAGCAGCCCGCCGAGCGCCGCCTGGCGAAACACCGTCGGCTGTGCCGCACGGACCTCGGCCCAGGACACGCGAACCGGCCACGACGCGCGCAGGCTCGCCAAGCGATCCGTCGCAGCGTCCCGGCGAGCTCTTCCGCTCATGCGCGGCCCTCCGGCGGCTTAGCGGAGTCCGCCACCGAGCATCTGCTGCAGCTTCTCCATCTCTTCAGGGCTCGGAGCAGCGGCTGCTCCCCCGCCCTTGCCGAGACCGAAGCCTGAGCCGCCCTGCGTCGCGGGCGGCTCAGCGGGAAGCTGGGCGCGCTTTGCCGGGTTGCCGGAACGCTTCGCGCCCTTGCCCTTCTGCTGCTGCTTCTTCTTGCCGCCGTGGCCCCCCATGCCGGGCATCGGGCCCATACCGGGAATCTGTGGCATGCCGCCGCGCGCAACGGTCTTCATCATCTTCGCGGCCTGCTCGAAGCGTTGCACGAGGGAGTTCACGTCGGTCACCGTCATGCCAGAGCCCTTCGCGATGCGCAGGCGACGCGAGCCGTTGAGGATCTTCGGGTTCTGCCGCTCTTCCATCGTCATCGACTGGATGATCGCCTCGGTGCGCACGATCTCACGCTCGTCGAAGTTCTCGAGCTGATCCTTCATCTTGCCCATGCCCGGGAGCATGCCCATCATCTTCTTGATGGATCCCTGGCCACGCAACTGCTGCATCTGCCCGAGGAAGTCGTCGAGCGTGAACGCATCCTTCGCGATCTTCTCTGCGACCTTCTTCGCCTCTTCCTCGTCGAAGGCACCCTGTGCCTGCTCGATGAGGGTGAGAATATCGCCGAGGTCGAGGATACGGCTCGCCATGCGGTCTGGGTGGAACGGCTCGAAGTCGTCGAGACCCTCGCCGGTTGAGGCGAAGAGGATCGGCCGGCCGGTCACGCCACGGATCGACAGCGCGGCACCACCGCGCTGGTCGCCGTCAAGCTTGGTCAGCACGACACCCGTGAAGTCGACACCCTCCTGGAAGGCCTGCGCGGTCGCGACCGCGTCCTGACCGATCAGCGAGTCGATGACGAAGAGCACCTCGTCGGGGTCGATGGCCTTGCGAATATCGCTTGCCTGCTTCATCATCTCGGCATCAACGCCGAGGCGGCCCGCGGTATCGACGATGACGAAGTCGTGCTGCTTGGTCTTCGCCTCAGCAACACCCTTCTTGGCCACCTTGACCGGGTCGCCAACGCCGTTGCCCGGCTCCGGTGCGAAGATCGCGACGCCAGCCTGCTCGGCGACAACGCTGAGCTGCGTGACTGCGTTGGGCCGCTGGAGGTCACACGCGACCAGGAGCGGGGTGTGGCCCTGTCCCTTCAGCCATTTAGCGAGCTTGCCGGCGAGCGTCGTCTTACCCGCGCCCTGGAGACCCGCGAGCATGATGACTGTCGGCGGGTTCTTCGCAAACTGCAGCCGTCGCTGGTCGCCGCCGAGCACCTCGACGAGCTCCTCGTTGACGATCTGCACAACCTGCTGCGCGGGGTTCAGCGCGCGGTTGACCTCGTCTCCGAGGGCGCGCTCGCGCACCTTGCCGGTGAAATCTTTAACGACGTCGAGCGAGACGTCCGCCTCGAGCAGGGCGCGACGAATCTCGCGAACCGTGCCGTCAACGTCAGCCGCCGAGAGTTTGCCCTTCGAACGGAGGTTCTTGAAGGTGTCGGTAAGCCGCGAGGAGAGGGTGCCGAAAGTAGCCATAGTGCGAACAGTCTACCGCGCCGCGGCGGCTGAGGGTGGCGGCCGCGCGGCCGTGCGATATCGGGTCCGCGCCCGCGGCCACTCCTGGTCAGTTTGCGCCAATCCAGCAGGACGTTTCGCGGAATTCTGGCGTGGAGTGACCAGCAGTTGTGGGGTGGGTGGGGTGGGTGGATGGGTGAGTGCCTTAGGCTCTGCGATCTAGGGCTTCCTCAAGCTGGGCGCGGAGCTTCTGGGGTTCCCGATACAAGAGCTGCGCCGTCACCCGCAGCACTTCCCACCCATTCGCCGCGTATGCCCGATACTTTTCGATGTCACGATTCGACTGGACCGCATCGGTTCTGTGGTGGTCGCCTTCGTACTCAATTGCGAGCCGCCACCGCGCATACGCGAGCTCGCTGCAGCCGAGCAGCGTTCCGTGATCGTCAGTGACGTCGAAATCAAGGTCAGGAGCAGGCATCCCCCACTCGGCAAGCTGCAGCCGCAGATGCGTTTCCGGCACTGAGGCAGCGTGAGGCGAGAGGAGTTCAGCAAGCTCCCCCACGATGCGACGCCCGGGGCGGCGAGGGCGGGCCAGCAGCCGCCGGATCTCTTCGATGCGGGCCAGGGGTTGCCGTTTGAGCCGGGTGGTTCCCGGAAAGCGTGGCGCATGCAGCACAGCGTCGCCGAGCGCGATCGCGTCCCTGCGGGGCAGCCGCATTGCGAGCGCGAGCCAGGTGCTGGCGGGGTCGGTCACAGGCACGTTGTTCACCCGGGTGACCGAAACCGCTCCCAGTTCAAAGCGGTGAGAGCGAAACGCCGCGCTCCTGCTGCTGTGGCTCGCCCCGAAGATCCCGAGGTCGAGCTCGTCGCCCGCACGGGCAGGAACTGGGAGACGCCACAGCGCCGCGGCTGTGTGGTGGCTGAAGAAAGCCCCGGCCGGCAATTTGCGGCTCAACAGTCGCGCCCGTTCGACTTGGCTACGCCGCCAGGCCAGATCCGGATGCTCGCTGTCACTCCCAGCTGGCGCAGCGGCCTGCTCGATGGCCGCGCCGCGGTGTGGCGTGCCCAGAGCCGTGAACTCACGGTCCACGTAGATCGCCCGCGCGAGTCGAAGCGCGGCTCCTGCCCGCGACAGCCGGTCGGCGCGCACGCCGGCCGCCCGGGCCTCGGCGGCGGTGAAGACCGGGCCGAGCTCGGCGAGTTGCTTCCGATATCGAGGCTCCATGCCCCAATCTTGCGGTCACGCGCGGCCCGTTGGAGATGTTCCACAGGGTTCCTCGCAACAACCGCGAGCCCTCCCCCGTGTGCGCAACGCCTGGGAGTCGCAGCCTGGCGCGGCAGGCTACCCCTGGTCAGTGTGTGCCACACAGCGCGAGATTCTCCCCCGCTGGTGGCACAAACTGACCAGCACTCGCTGAGTCCCGGGTGGTGCCGAGCCTGCGACTACTCGTACGAGTAGAAGCCGCGGCCCGAGCCCTTCCCGAGGTAGCCCTTGTCGATGTAGTCGCGCTTGATGATCTCAGCGAACTCGCGCTGCACGGGGTCAGCGCTGTCCTTGTTCAGCATGTACGGCGTCATCATGCCGACGACGTCGAAGATCTGGAACGGGCCGGTCGGAGCGCCCGTCGAGATACGCCAGGTGTTGTCGATGTCCTCGGGAGTCGCGATGCCCTTCACGAACAGCGCGCCCGCCGCACCGAGGAACGGCACGAGCAGCGAGTTCAGCACGTAGCCGGGCTGCTCCTTGTGGATCCGCACCGGAACCATCCCGATCTCCTCGGCGAAGGTGGCGACCTGCTCGAAGACGTCTGCGTCGGTTCCTGCGTGGCCCATGACCTCGCCGACGTTGAACTTCCAGACCTCGTTCGCAAAGTGCAGCGCGAGGAACTTCTCGGGGCGGCCGGTGAACGGCGCGATGTCGCTCGGGAGCAGCGTCGAAGAGTTCGTCGCAAAGATGGTCTTCTCGGGGGCAACGGCGGCGACGGCCTCCCAGGTCTGCTGCTTGATGTCGAGCCGCTCGGGGACGGCCTCGATAATAAGGTCTGCATCCTTGACTGCGTCGGCGAGGTCGGCGCTGGTGCGGATGCGGGCAACAGCTGCGTCGAGCTTCTCGTCGGTCGCATCGGCGATGTCTGCCCGGTAGGCGGCCTTCAGGTATTCCCAGCGCTCGGGAAGCTTCGCGAGGATCTCCTCGTTGATGTCATACGCAACGACATCCTTGCCCGCGTAGGCGGACTGGAAAATAATCTGTGACCCGAGGACTCCGGTGCCGAGCACGGTGAGCTGCTGCATGGTTTTGCCTTTCTCGAAAGTCGCTCCCCTGTTCGGGGCGCGTTCCGGTCTGGCGGTCGCGCTTCGTGGCTCGGCCGTCAGGCCTTACTCATAAGGTTACCAAAGGTGCGCACTTTCCGCGGAGGGTTCGCGCATCTTTCGCCAGCGGCATAGTCACCAGGGACGCCGTCACCAGCCGCACAGTCTCACCAGCGGCCCACGCGCCGAATCCCTACGCGATGAGCTGCGCGGCGAACACGTGCGGGGTGAAACCGGTGAGGTCACCGATCCCCTCGCCCTGCCCGACAAGCTTGATCGGCAGCTTCGTGTGCTCCTGCACCGCGAGCACGAAGCCCCCCTTGGCCGATCCGTCGAGCTTCGTGAGCACGAGCCCGGTGACTCCCGCGTGCTCGATGAAGGCCTGCGCCTGCGCGAGCCCGTTCTGCCCCGTCGTCGCGTCAAGCACGAGCAGCACCTCGGAGACGGGCGCGAGCTTCTCGATGACGCGGCGGATCTTGCCGAGCTCATCCATGAGCCCGCCCTTGGTCTGGAGCCGGCCCGCAGTATCGATGATCGCGACGTCGAACGACTCGTCGATGGCGCGCTGCACGGTCTGGAAGGCGACTGATGCCGGATCCTGCCCCTGCTGCTGCGGCTTGACGATCGCGACACCCGCGCGCTCAGCCCAGGTCGCGAGCTGCTCGACGGCCGCAGCACGGAAGGTATCTGCCGCGCCGACAATGATCTTCTTGTCGAAGCGGGTGAGGTAGTTCGAGAGCTTGCCGATGGTCGTCGTCTTGCCGACACCGTTCACGCCGACGACGAGGATCACGGCAGGCCGCTCGGTGAGCTTCAGTGTGGGGTCGAAGGCGGCAAGCCGCTCTTCGAGGGTTTCGCGGAGGATCCGCTTGAGCTCGGCAACCTCGCTGATGCGGTGGCGCTCGACCGAGGCGCGCACATCGCTGAGGATCGAGTCCGCGATCTCGGGACCAAAGTCTGCGGTGATCAGCGCAGTCTCGATATCGTCCCAGGTCTCGTCGGTGATCGTCTCGGACGCACCGCCAAAGACGTTCCGGAACGCGCGAGCAAACGACCAACCCTTTTCTGCCATGCCTCTAAGACTAGCGACAAGTTCGTGAGGAGAACGCGGGTCGAGATGTTGCGTATCGGCAACGAAGGTGGCGAGACACGCTGATTGGTCCGGCGGGGCTCCGCCAGCCTTGTATATTCTGATGAGACAGCAACGACGCTTGAACACACGCGCAGGTGGCAACGCGCGGGCCAATGGAGGTCAAGTGAACCACGTAAAAACACGGAGCGGCATACCCATGCGCGCCCCCGCCATCGCACTGCTCGCTCTCATCCTGAGCTTCTTTGCCTTGTCGTTTCAAGCCTTCCCTGCCCAGGCGGCGGACTGCACCCCAGACGCCAAAATCGGCTGTGTGCAGGGCATCATTAAGACGAGCACGGGAGATCCCGCCGTCGATGTCGAGCTCGCGCTCTCCGGCAAGGGAGCGAAGGAACAGACCACAACCGATGAGAACGGTCGCTGGGTCTTCCCGGTGGCTCAGGCCGGCGAGTACACGGTCACGGTCAACACCGACACCCTCCCAGAGGGCCAGTTCGCCAAGTCGACCGCGACGCGCGACGTCACGGTCGCGCTCTTCGAATCGGCGAGCGCGCTCTTCCCGCTCACCGACGATCCGGCCGCTGCGGCGACACCCGACACCGGCGGTGCGGGTGCTGACGGCGGTGCGGGTGCTGACGGCGGAGACACCGCCGAAGAGGCGAAGCCGGCGACGAAGCCCAGCGCGTCTGGGAGCTTCTCCTGGCCCAGGTTTTGGCAGCAGGCCGCCTCGGGCTTGCGCATGGGCCTCCTCCTCGCGCTCGGTGCGGTCGGTCTCTCGCTCGTGTTTGGCACGACGGGGCTTTCGAACTTCGCGCACGCAGAGATGATCTCCATGGGCGGAATCCTCGCGTTCCTCGCCATGCAGTTCACAGGCAACATTTGGATCTCCGGGGCGCTCGTCGTCGTCGTGATGGCGGCCTTTGGCTGGTTCCAAGACGCGGTCCTATGGAAACCGCTCCGGAAGAAGCGACTGAGCCTCACCCAGATGATGATCGTGTCGATCGGCCTGTCGATCGTGCTGCAGAACGTCTTCCAGTTCTTCTTCGGAGCAAGCATCCTGCGCATCGACCCGTCGACGCCGAAGACCGTCACCCTGCTCGGCGTGACGCTCACGGTGCAGTCGTATGTCGCGATGGGGATCGCGCTCGTCGCGATCATCGCGGTCGCGCTCGTGATGAAGTACACGCGCTTCGGTCGCGCCACCCGCGCCGTCGCAGACAACCGACCGCTCGCGGAGGCCTCCGGCATCGATGTGGATCGGGTGATCCGCTCGGTCTGGACAGTCGGCGTAGCCCTCGCGGGCCTCTCAGGTGTGCTGCTCGGCCTCGTGCTCAACGGCATTGCTTGGAACACGGGCTGGCACTACCTGCTGCTGCTCTTCGCGGCCGTGATTCTCGGTGGTATCGGCACGACCTTCGGCGCGATTGTCGGAGCGCTCATTATCGGCCTCGTGATCGAGCTAGCGAACATCTGGCTCCCGGGCGATCTTAAGCACGCAGCCGCACTCCTCATTCTTATCGTGGTGCTGCTGGTGAGGCCGCAAGGACTCTTCGGGCGCAAGGAACGGATCGGATAACCCATGGACTTTTGGACCGGACTCCTGCAGGCAATGCTGCAGACTGCGCTCTCTCCCGTCACCGCGGCGTTCGTTATCGCGGCGATTGGCCTGAACATTCACTTCGGCTTCACCGGCCTCATGAACATTGGTCAGGCGGGCTTCATGCTCGTCGGCGGCTACGGGTTCGTGATCTCTGTGATGAACGGGGTCGGGCTGTTCCCGGCGCTGCTCATCTCGATGGCGGCCTCCGCCGTGTTTGCGGTCCTCCTCGGGATCCCGACGATGAAGCTGCGCGGCGACTATCTTGCGATTGTGACGATCGGCGCAGCCGAGATCCTCCGCATGACCGCGAGGCTCGCGAATCTCAGTCACCTCACGGGCGGCCCGAGCGGGATCCAGAGCACCCGCTTTCGCGAGCAGCTCAATGCGCTCTCGCCGCTCCCAGAGGGGCGAACGACCTTCCTCGGCCTCGACTACTTCAACACGGGCGTGGACGACTGGTGGTCGCGCATCATCGCGTGGGGCCTCGTCGGGCTCTTCCTGCTCATCACCTGGCTCCTGATTCGCAGCCCGTGGGGTCGCGTACTCAAAGGGATCCGCGAGGACGAGGATGCGGTTCGCAGCCTCGGCAAGAGCCCGTTCTCGTACAAGCTGCAGGCGCTGATTATCGGCGGTGTGATGGGCGGCTTCGGCGGCATCATCATGTCGCTTCCGGCGACCATCAACCCCGATGGCATGTCGCGCGCTACGACATTCAACATCTGGATGATCCTGCTCCTCGGCGGCGCAGCGACGATTCTCGGGCCGCTGCTCGGGTCGATCCTGTTCTTCGTCGTTCGCCTCGTCATCACAAGCCTCGCGACCGAGTTCGTGCCGGCGAGCATCTTGAACGCGCAGCAGGCCGAGATCATCGCCTGGATCCTCATCGGACTCATGCTCATGCTGCTCGTGATATTCAGACCGCAAGGCATACTCGGCAACAAGAAGGAGTTGGCCTTCAATGACTAACTACCCCTACGACCGCACCGAACTGCGTGCGCAGCTTGCCACCCTGGAGCAACAGCCCGGGGTCGCGAAGCCTGACTCGATCCTCACCGCGGATAGCGTGGTGCGACGCTTCGGTGGCATGACCGCGGTCGACGTTGACCACCTCGAGGTGCAGCGCGGTGCGATCACCGCGCTCATCGGCCCGAACGGCGCGGGCAAGACCACGTTCTTCAACCTGCTCACCGGCTTCGACCACCCGTCGCAGGCATCGGGGCGGGACCGCGCGAGCTGGTCGTTCAACGGCAAGTCCTTTGCCCGCACGAGCGCGACGAAGGTCGCGCGCTCAGGCATGATCCGCACGTTCCAGCTCACGAAGGCGCTCACGCGCATGACGGTGCTCGAGAACATGCTCATCGGTGCGGCGAACCAGCCCGGCGAGAACCTTTTTGTCGGGCTCGTGAAGCCGCTCTGGGCAAAACGCGAGCGGGAGAACATCGAGCGGGCGGAGGATCTGCTCAGGCGGTTCAAGCTCGACTCCAAGCGCGATGACATGGCCGGCGGGCTGTCTGGCGGGCAGAAGAAGCTGCTCGAGATGGCGCGCGCGCTCATGTCGAACCCCTCGATGATCATGCTCGACGAGCCCATGGCGGGCGTGAACCCCGCGCTCACCCAGAGCCTCCTTGAGCACATCGAGACGCTGCGCGACGAGGGCACCACCGTGCTCTTCGTCGAGCACGATATGCACATGGTGCGCCACATCTCCGACTGGGTCATCGTGATGGCGCAGGGCAAGATCATTGCCGAGGGGCTGCCCGAAGACGTGATGACGAGCCCCGCCGTGATCGACGCCTACCTCGGCGCGCACCACGACCGCGATCTCGGTGACGACGACGTGATCAACACGGAGATGATTCGAACCATCGAAGAACAGGTGAGGGAGGAGAGCCGATGAGCGAGCACCAGCCAGAAATGGTTCTACACGCCAACGAACTGCATGCGGGGTACCTCCCCGGCATCAACATCCTCAACGGCTGTTCCATAGAGGCGCGAAAGGGCGAGCTCGTGGGCATCATCGGGCCTAACGGCTCGGGCAAGTCGACACTCTTGAAGTCGCTGTTCGGGCTCGTCGACATTCGCGACGGGTCGGTCACCCTGAACGGTGAAGACGTGACGCGCGCCCGCACCAACCAGCTCGTGCGCATGGGGGTCGGCTTCGTGCCGCAGACCAACAACGTGTTCCAGGCGCTCTCCATCGAGGAGAACATGCAGATGGGCATGTTCACGAAGCCGAAGAAGTTCGCGGCAAGGCTTGACGAAATCTGGGACCTGTTTCCAATGCTCGCCGACCGGCGCAAGCAGCTTGCGGGCTCGCTGTCGGGCGGCGAACGACAGTCGGTCGCGATGGCTCGGGCGCTCATGACCGAGCCGAGCGTGCTGCTGCTCGACGAGCCGAGCGCGGGCCTCTCCCCCGTCCGCCAGGACGAGACGTTCATCCGCACCCGGCAGATTAACCAGACCGGCGTGACGATCGTCATGGTTGAGCAGAACGCGCGCCGCTGCCTGCAGATCTGCGACCGCGCCTACGTGCTCGACCAGGGCAGGAACGCTCACCAGGGCACGGGCCGGGAACTCGCGAACGACCCGAAGGTGATCGAGCTGTACCTCGGTACGCTCGCGGCCGACGTGGAGGCAAAGACCGGCGCGATCAAGACCGCTGAAGAGGTGTAGCGTTCGGCGCGAGCCGCCTCCGGTTTAAAGGGTGTGCTCCCTGCATCGCGCAGTGAGCACCCCCTTTCCTCTCCGACCCTATTAATCCTGAGCGCCCCTTGCACAGGGCGAACACGGGGCGGAATAGATGACTAGGGGCTGCAGCGCGCAGGGCCACGCAGAGCTGGCCCTCCGGTGTGCGCAGCTGTCCCTCTGGAGTGCGCCCACGTCCACGGCAGCTTCCCGCCGGCGGGTGCCACAAGCACGAAAGCCTGCACGAGCGCTCCTAGCCGATGACCTATAGACCCTCAAATACAGCGAGGCCCTCCCGCTCAGTGCTGCTACTGCTACTGCTACTGCAGCACCACTCACCGGCGAAGCCCCCCTCTCCGAAGACCGCCCAAAGTACATGCTCCCACTCATTCCAAAATTCTTTTCGAAAGATTCTGTTTTGGGCCACATTTGAGGGCTTGAATGTCGGTGGTGCGTGTTTGACTACGGTCATGAAAG
>NZ_JBLUNZ020000046.1:0-84725 GCF_048061935.2 Leucobacter sp. BZR 635
GCGGGCGGAGTACTGGAATGGACCGCGCCGTCCGGGCGCATCCACATCGACAGGCCACGGGATCTACTCCCGGAACACCGAGCATCAAGGCACACACCTCAACGCAAGGTCAGATTCAAGCCTGCAGCGAAAGAGCCCGAGCTACATCCTTTCTAACTCCCCGGTACACAGCGGCAGCCCCAAGCAGCGACCGCTGCCCATGTGGCCCCGCAAATTTGAAACTCTAGCGGCGAGCAACGTCGGCACCGCGGAGCTACGAAATGCGCACAGCCCGGGCGCACCTTCCCCCATGGCAAGGGCGCGAAGCGCCCGCGGCAGCCACGAGCACGAACGCCGACGCCGACACCGACACCGACACTGACACTGACACTGACGCCGACACTGACACGGGCACTGACACGGACACTCCCCGGGTGAAGCTGAAAGGCCGGGGCAGGACATCTCGGAGAGGCCTCACCCCTGAGCGAGACGAGTCCGCGGGAAACACTTCTGCCCCGGCTCGATGGGCCGGGGCAGAAACGTTGAGAGGATGAGAGCTTAGCCCTTGATCTCTCCGACAGCGATAGGCGTATTCGTCGCGTCGTACTTGTAGATGCCGATGAGTGCTGATGACGGCTCGTTCTTGTCGGTCAGCGGGCCGCTGCCTGCGCGGCCCTCGTAGTGAATTTCCTTGCCATCGTCGAGCAGCTCGACACAGTCAGCGAAGGTGCTGCAGGTCTCGCCGCCGTCGGTGCCGGACACTGCGTGGAGATTCGCGAGGATCGTCTCGGTGTCGGTGCCGCCACCCTTCTGAGCCGCGAGCGCGACGAGCATGACAGCGTCGTACGACTCGGGCGCGAAGTTCGTGCTCTGTGTCGCGGTGCTGTCTGCCGCGACGAGCGACTCGAGGAAGTCGCCCTCTGAAGCGCGACCGGGCGTGGTGCCCTGTGCGCCTTCGAGTAGGCCGTCATCGAACTCCTCGTAAGGAACCGTGTTGCCGTCAACGAGGTAGAGCTTCGAGAGATCGAAGTTCTGCGCTGCCAGCTCTGGGATGATCTGCTTCGCCTCTTCGTAGCTGACAATCGCAATCGCGTCGGGCTTCTTGGACAGCACAGCCGTCACCTCTGACGTGAACGACGTCTGCCCCTCCGGGAAGACCTCGTCGGCGCCGTAGACAAGTTCGGCGCCAGCATCCTCGATGGTCGCCTGGAAGTTGTCTCGAAGACCAATGCCGTAGTCATTGTTCTGCGCGAGAATAGCGACTGAGGTGTGGCCGTCCTGCAGGACGAGGTTGCCGAGCGCGCGCCCCTGAATGATGTCGGACGCGATGGTTCGGAAGTAGTTCTTGTTGATACCGGACATCGCGATGCCCGTGTTCGACGGCGAGCCCATCAGGATGCCGGCCTCCGTGAGGCGAGGCATCGCCGCGTTCGAGTTGCCGGTACCCATAGCACCGAGTACGAACGACGGATCAGCCTTGATGATCTCGTCGAGGCTCTTGTTCATGATGGTGGGGTCTGAGGCGTCATGCTCGTTCCCCTCGACGACCAGCTCGATGTCTTGGCCGAGCACGCCGCCAGCCGCGTTGATCTCTTCCATCGCAAGCTTGACCGCCGCACGCGGTCCGAAGATCAGGTGCGCGAGCGTGCCTGTCTGGGGCAGCAGCGTGCCGATCCGCAGCGCACCAGCGTCGGCGGTGGTGTCGGATGCCGTGTCCTCGGGGGCCTTTTCAGGAGTCGAAGAGCAGGCAGAGAGAGCGAGTGCTGCACCGGCGAACAGAGCGATCGCGGCGGCAGTCTTTTTGGAGTAAACCTTCATTGGCTACGCCTTTCCATACGTGTTGATACACCCCACCATTGGAGTAGTACTTTCGTAGCGTATCGCTGACTGCGAGCCTCATGGGGTCTGCACACCTGCCCGAGATGGATTCGTTAGATTCTGACCCGGTCGGACTACGCTTCGGCTCCGAGGCGCTGGCCTACGACCGCCGAAATCCCGTCCCGCCGCATGGAGACACCGTAGAGCGCATCGGCGATCTCCATGGTGCGCTTCTGGTGGGTGATGACGATGAGCTGCGAGGTCTCGCGCAGCCGTTCGAACACCTGCAACAGCCTGCCGAGGTTCGCGTCGTCGAGCGCGGCTTCGACCTCGTCCATGATGTAGAAGGGGCTCGGGCGTGCCTGGAAGATTGCGACGAGCAGCGCGACCGCGGCGAGGGATCGTTCGCCGCCCGAAAGCAGCGACAGCCGCTCGACCTTTTTGCCTGCCGGCCGCACCGAGATCTCGATGCCGGTCGTGAGGAGCTCATCGGGGTTCGTGAGCGCGATCTCGCCAGATCCGCCGGGGAAGAGGATCGGGAACACCTCTGCGAACGCCGCCCTCGTGTCTTCAAAGGCGGCCGCAAAGATGCCCTGCATGTGTTCGTCGAGTTCGTCGATGATCTGCCGCAGGTCTGCCCGAGTCTTTGTGAGGTCGCTGAGCTGTTCGACCAGGAACTTGTGCCGCTGCTCAAGCGCTGCGAACTCCTCGAGCGCGAGCGGGTTGATACGGCCAAGCTCGGTGAGTCGACGCTCGGCCTTCGCGAGGCGTTTCTCCTGCTCCGCACGCACGAATGGGATCGTGTCGCGGGCAGGCCGCTGCGCGGCGCCGGAGTCAGAATCGGTGTGGGCGTTGGCTTCGGCCTCGACTTCGGCAGCAACACTGGACTCCGCGGTGAGACCGAGCTCCTCGGCGAGCTGCTCTTCGAGGGTGAGCTCACTCGCTGGCTCAGCCGTACTGGCCGCGGCGGATCCGGATCCCGCCTCGTCGCCTCCCGCCGGAAGCTCGCCTACCGGGATCCCGACCTCGGGACCGTACTCAGCGACGAGCACCTCTTCGACGAGCCCGAGTTCGTTCCCAGCGCGTTCGAGCAGCGACGACAGCTGCAGCTTGCGCTCGTACCTCTTCAGCTCTGCCCCGTGGACGAGCTCGGTGAGCGACTGCAGGCGCGACCGCACCTCAGATTCCTCGGAGCGCAGTAGCGTGAGTTCCTGGCTGTTCCGCGCGCGCTCCTGTTCGGCCGCGGCCTGGGCGGTCCGCGCTTCGGAGAGTGAGCGGTCGCAGGCGTCGAGGATCCCCGGTAGCGCCTCCGCGACGTGCTCGGCCCGCGCGACCTGGCGAGAGCGCAGCACGGCCCGCCGAGCGGCCTCTTCCGCTGCTACTCGCTCGGCCTCAAACTGTGCGGCGACGGACTCGCTGCGCGCGTCGGCGGCGCGGGCGCGCTCCTTCGCGGTCTCGAAGCCGAGGCGTGCTTCGATTTCGAGCGAGCGCGCCTGGTCGACCTCGGCGAGCAACCCCTCGCGCTGGCTCGCGTCGAGGATCGGCCGCGGCCGCGCCTCCGCCTCCGCAAACGCCCGCTGCGCCCGTTCGGCGTCATCGGCCGCCTCGTCTTCAGAACCGGAGACCCCCGCGAGCGCAGTCGCCGCACGCTCAGCCTCCGAGCGGGTCGCCTCGGCGCGCACGACGAGCTGCTGCCGGCGTCTCGCGTGCTCGGCGAGGCGCGCGTCGGCCTCACGCAGCTCGGCGTACGCGGCGCGGCTCTCGCCCTTGAGCCGGGCGACGAGCTCGCGCTGGTCGGCGAGCGCCGCGGCTGCAGCGGCGACCTCGGTCTCGATCTGAGCGAGGCGGGCCCGGGTATCGGCGAGGTCTGCCGTGAGTTCGATGCGGGAGGGCGCGAGCCCCGATCCACCCGACAGCGTGTGCTCTGTGAGCACGTCGCCGCCGGGCGTGACGATCGTGAAGCCGCCGCCGGCGAGCTCCGAGCCAAGCGCCGCGGCTCCGCGCACCGCGGCGTCAAGGTCGTCGGCAACGTAGCTGCGCGCGAGCAGCCCACGCACGCCGTCCGGCGCGTCGAGGAGGATCTCGGAGACGGCGACGAGCCCCGCGACCGAGGCGGCAAGGCCACCGTCACCACCAGCGTCGCATGCACCCGCGTTTCCGGCCTCGGCGCCGGCCACTCGCGCAATCACCGCGCGCAGCCTGCCGAGGTCGCGATCGCGCGCGTCGGCGACGGCCGCCCCCGCAACAGCGTCGCTCTCCACGAGCAGGGCATCAGCGAACAGCCCGAGCGCTGCTCCGACGGCGGCCTCGTAGCCCTCGCGCACGCGCACGTGGTCGGCGACCCGCCCCAGCACGCCGGCCGGCGCGGCGGCGAGCATCTCCCCCGAGGCGTCGCGCTGGTCGAGCGATCTCGCGAGAGCGCTCGCGCGGGCTTCGAGGCCCGCGGACTCCTGCTCGAGCGCGTGCAGGGTGCTGCGCAGTTCGTCGACGAGCTGCTCCGCCTCGGTCTCGCGCTCCTGCGCCGCACGGTACGCGCCGTCGAGGCCACCCTCGGGGAGCTCGGCTGAGGCGCTTTCTGCTTCGAAGGCGGTGAGTTCAGCCTGCGCATCGGTCGCGCGAGTCTCGGCCTGCGTCACGGCCTGGGTGCGGCGCTCGAGTTCGGCGGCGATGGTGGATCGCTTCTGCTCGGCCGCGTCCACCCTGCCACGCAAGGCCGAGAGCTCGAGATCGTGCTTCGAGACGAGCTCTGCCTGGGCTTGGATCTGCTCGTCGATCGCGTCGAGCGCCTGCTGGGCGCGCCGCGTCGCTTGCTCTGCGGCCCGCCAGGCGTCTTCGCGCTCGGGGATGAGCGCCGCGAGCTCGTGAGCCTCCTCGCGGGCCTCATCGACCATGTTGCGGCTCGTGAGCTGCGTCTGTTCAGGGGCTTCGGACTGGGTCGCTAGGAACGTGAGCCGCTGCTGCGCCTGCGCGTAGAGCCCGCGCAGCTTTGCCTGCGCGCCCTCGAGCGCGAAGGTCACGCGGCGCGCGGCGTCGAGCTCGTCACCCTGCTGCTCGTGTTCGAGGCGTTCGATCCGGAGCTGTTTCTGCTCGACCTGCTCCTGCAGCACGATGCGCTCGGAGTGCCGCTCGGACTCGTCTTTGGCGAGGCTCGCGAGCTCGGTACGCAGCCGCGTGACGTCGTCGGCGAGCAGCCTCGCCTTCGCGTCGCGCACCTCGGCCGCGATGCCCTGTGCCTGGCGCGCCACCTCTGCCTGCCGGCCGAGCGGCTTGAGCTGGCGGCGGATCTCGCCCGCGAGGTCATTCAGCCGGGTGAGGTTCGTCTCCATCGCGTCGAGCTTGCGCACCGTACGCTCTTTGCGCCTGCGGTGCTTGAGAATCCCGGCGGCCTCCTCGATGAAGCCGCGGCGATCCTCAGGGGTTGCGCGCAACACAGTGTCGAGCTGGCCTTGGCCGACGATGACGTGCATTTCGCGGCCGAGACCGGAGTCGCTGAGCAGTTCTTGGACGTCGAGGAGTCTGCACGATTCGCCGTTGATCGCGTACTCGCTCGAGCCGTTGCGAAACAGGATACGGCTGATCGTCACCTCGGTGTACTCGATCGGGAGCGCCCCGTCGGAGTTGTCGATCGTGAGGCGCACCTCGGCGCGGCCGAGCGGCCCGCGGGTGGACGTACCCGCGAAGATGACGTCTTCCATCTTGCCGCCGCGGAGCGTCTTCGCGCCCTGCTCGCCCATGACCCACGCGAGCGCGTCGACGACGTTCGACTTGCCGGAGCCGTTCGGGCCGACGATAGCGGTCACCCCGGGTTCGAACTGGAAGGTCGTCGGCTGCGCGAACGACTTGAAACCGCGAAGCGTGAGGCTCTTCAGGTGCACGCCATCTCCCTTCCGCTCATTCGTAGCTCGCGCAGATTATTTCCAAACCTTACCGCGTGAATCGCGCGAGATCCCTTATTACGCGCCGATGCCCTGGGCGACGAGCGCTACCACGACCCCGGCGAGCAAGAACCCCGAGACCCCGAGCACCCAGCGGAGCACCCGGGGGCCGCGCTCGGTCACGGTGGCGAGGGCGAGGCCGTACCCGAGCCCCGCGACGAGGACCGCTGGCAGCAGCACGACCGCGAGGAACATGAGCTGGCCCCAGCCGTCGCCCGCAGCCGCGCCCGGAACGAACAGCAGGGTGAGGATCACGAGCGCCAGGCCTGCCGCGTAGCTCATCGCCCCAAACAGCAGCGATTGCGTGAAGGGAACGTATTCGGTGAGCACGCGCTGGGTGACTGCGGCGAGCGCAGCGCAGCCGAGCGGCGGGGCGGCAAGCACGAAGGCGGCGTAGCCGAGGCTCGGGAAGAAGTAGTCTGCCCTCCCCTGGCCGAGGACAAGCGCGTTCACGATGACCCAGATGATCCAGACAAAGAGGACGCAGAGGGCGACGCGCCACACCTTCGACCAGAGCGTGGTTCGGAGCCATGGGTGGCCTGGGTCTGCGGGATCCGGGCCTGCGGGATCCGGGCCTGCGGGATCCGGGTCTGCAGAGCAGGTCTGTGTGTTCATGGGTGTGGGCTCGGTCTCTCGTTGGGGCATGTGCGCCCATCGGGGTACTGTCATGGATCGTGTCCAGAGTTCGCGAGGGCCGTTCTGGATGCGACACTACCCGACCCCACACCTCACGCATAGGCGCACCAAAGTGGGCGGAGCGAGATGCTTGGGGTATTCGCTGGCGTCGCTGGCGTGAGCACACGCGCGATCCGCCGCTGGCACGAGATCGGACTCCTCCCCGAGCCCGAGCGCCGCTCGAACGGGTACAAGCGGTACGACACCACCCATCTTGTTCGCGTGCTGCGGATAAAGCGGCTGAGCTCCCTTGGGTTCCGGCTAGACCGGGTTGGCGAGATGCTCGACGGGGCCGTCCCTGAGGGGCAACTGCCACGCACTCAACTTCCGAGCTGGCCGAGCTCAGGTCTGCGCTTGACGGCAGGATCGCCGAGCTTGAGCGGGTGCGGCGTGACATCGACGAGTTGATTGCTGTGGACGGCCCACCGGATGTCTCGCCCGCGGCGCTGCGCGTCCAGGCCGTGCTCGGGGAGGATCAGACATCGCGCGACATCGCGATCCTGCTGACCCAGCTCACGGAAGAGGGGTACCTCGCGGCAGTCGTCGAGCGACTCGCGGGCATCGACGAGGGTCTGCGGGAGATCGAGCGGGAGTTCATCGGGCTTGCTCCGACCGCGTGTGACACGGAGATCGCGGATCTCTCGCAGCGCGCCGCGTACCGAGCGCGGGCGTTCCTGGTGGCGACTGAGCGGCTGGCGGCCCCGCCTGGGGGCGCCGCTGACTCGCACCCCGTTGATCTTCTCACCGATGCGCTCCTCGGCCCGATGAATCGAGCGCAGCGCCGAGTCGTGGGGGCCGTGCTCGATGCGCTCGCCGATCTCGCCTAGACGGCCGGGACCACCCTCGCCGCGGCCGTCATACTCCCACTCCTCGGGAGCCTCACCGTGACACTACTCGCGGCCGCAGGGGCGGCGGCACTGATCGTCCGCCGCCGCAGGGCCCCAGGGCCGCAGTGCCGCAGTGCCGCAGTGCCGCAGGGGCTAGCTCCGCGCGGTGCCCTCGCCCTCGCCCTCCCCTAGCCCGAGTTCCGCGGTGAGGTCGCGGCTCTCGGCGGCGAGCTCACCGGCTCGCTGCTCGGCACGCTCGGCCCGCCGAGCCGCGCGCTTTGCCAGCTTCCGGTCGCGTCGACGCTCAACCAGCGTGTACAGCACAGGTACGAGGATCAGGGTGAGCAGCGTCGATGAGACAAGCCCTCCGATCACGACGATCGCGAGCGGGCGCGAGATGAACACGCCGCCGCCCGTGAGCCCGAAGGCCATGGGCAGGAGCGCGAAGATCGTCGCGGCGGCAGTCATGAGGATCGGGCGCAGGCGCAGCCTAGTGCCGTGCTCGACTGCCTCTTCGAGCGTCGCGCCGCTCGTTCGCAGCCGGTTCACGAGATCCATGAGCACGATCGCGTTCGTCACCACGATGCCGATGAGCATGAGCAGCCCGATGAGCGCGGGCAGCCCGAGCGGAACGCCCGTGAGGAGGAGTCCGAGGATCGCGCCGGTTGCCGCAAACGGTACCGAGACGAGCAACACGAAGGGTCCGCGGAAGTTGCGGAACGTGGCGACCATGACGAGTAGCACGAGCATAATCGCGGCGAGCATCGCGATGCCGAGCTGGGTGAAGGCCTCATCTTGCTCTGCGCTCACACCGGCAACGTCAAAGGTCACGCCTGCCGGAAGGTCCACGGTCGCGATCGCACGCTCCACGGCCTTGTTCGCCGCGTCGAGCTGCCCCTTGCGCGGCTCAACTGACAGCGCGACCTGCCGGTCACCGTCAGCGCGGATGATCATCGGTGCGGTGAGCTCTTCAGTGACGGTCGCGACATCGGAGAGCTTGAGGGGCACGCCCTTCACGTCGGCCGCGGCCTTCTGTTCAGCCTCCGCAGCCTGCTGGTCGACGAGCTGCTGCGCGGCATCGCTTTGGCTTTGCCGCAGGGCCGCAATCTGTTCGTCCATCCCGGTAATGCCGGCCTGTGCGCCCGCAATCGCACTCTGCAAGCCAGCAAGCTGCTCCGCACGCTCCTGCGCTGCCTGTTCCTTCCCCGCGTCGCTCGGGTCGACGGGCGGGTAGGGCGTCACCGGCGCCTCCGAGAGCTCGGCGAGCTGCGCGTTGAGCTCACCGAGCTGCTGCACGAGTTCCCCGCGCTGCACTCCGGCCTCCCAGATCTGGTTGCTGAGCTCGGTGTTCGCCTCGAGCCGCATGCGCTCGGCCTCGGCCTCGGCCTTCTCCTGGAGCGCGTCGCCCGCAGCCTTCTGGGCGAGCGCGGTCTGCTGAGCGGTCACCGGTAGCTTGAGCTCACCGAGGTTCGCCGCGGTGTACTCGGTACCCGGGGTTCGCAACACGATGTCGCGTTCGCTACCGGCAAGCATCATCCGCCCGATGGTTTGCCCCTCGAGCGCCTCATGGATCGCCTGCGCAACGCCTGCCCTGTCGAAGCCGAGACCCGCTGCCTTCGCTTCGTCGAGTTCAACGCGCATGAGGGGTTCTTCGCCCTTGAGCTCGCTGTAGACGGACTTCACGCCCTTCGCGTCCGTGAGTTCCTTTTCGAGGAGTTCACTCGCCTTGCGCATCGCGACGGGGTCGTTGCCGCGGATCTGCAGCGAGATGCCGCCGCCGCCCGATCCCTCGCCAACAAACGCGTCCTGCGTGAGCAGCCGCAGCTCCCCCGCTCCCTCGAGCTTGTCGAGCCGCGATTGAACGGCGTCGCTCACTTGATCGGCGTCTGAGCCGTCCGCCAGCTGCAGGCTGTAGGAGATTTCACCCGCGCCGTTTCCGACAGGAATCGTGGTCATCACGTCGCGCACACCGGTGACCTTGCCGAGCGCTTCCTCGACGGGCTCGGCAGCCGCAACGAGATCACCGGTGCCGGCCTCAACGGTCTGCGTGAGCTGCAGGCTCTCCTGCCCCGACGAGCCGAGGAAGTCAGTCGGAATGAACACTGCCAACACGAGCGTCACCGCGAGGATGAGCCCCGAGCTCACGAGCGTGATCACCGGGTGCCTGCGCGTCGCAGACAGCGCTGGCATGACCGCGCGTTGCAGCCGGTCTGGTGCGGTGTGGATCTCGCTGAGCTCCGAGGGGACATCTGATTCGTGCTCGACTGTGGCCGTTTCGTCAGCCTCACCCGACACCGCCGCTGCGTCGCCCTTCGGCTTCGGCGGCTTCTGCATGAACCAGTAAGCGAGCACGGGAACGATCGTGAGTGCGACAACGAGCGACGCGAGCAGCGCAATCGACACCGTAATCGCGAACGGCCTGAAGAGCTGGCCGGCCATGCCCGACACGAACGCGATGGGAAGGAACACGGCAACCGTCGTGAGTGTCGACGCTGTGATCGCTCCAGCGACCTGGCGCACCGAGGCGACGATCCCCTCGACCGTGAGCGGCCCGCTCCCGCGCCTGCGGCTAATGTTCTCAATGACGACGATGGAGTCGTCGACCACACGGCCGATCGCAATGGTGAGCGCGCCGAGCGTCAAGATGTTAAGGGTGTTGTCGCTCCATTGCAAGCCGATGAGCGTGATGAGCAGCGACAGCGGGATCGACACGGCGGCGATAATCGTCGAGCGCCACGACGCGAGGAACGCGAGGATGACGAGTACCGCAAACGCGAGACCGAGGCCGCCCTCGACCGCGAGGTCGTGAATCGACTGTTCGATGAAGGGTGCCTGGTCAAAGATCGTCACGAACTCGGCCTTCAGGCCGGGTGCTTGGCGGTCGAGCTCCGCGGTCACCGCGTGCGAAATCTGTACGACGTTTGCGCCCTGCGACGGCGTGATGGTGAGCGTCAGCGCGGGCTTCCCGTTCACCCGCGAAATCGTGTCAGCCGGGATCGCCTCCGTGCGCACGTCGGCGAAGTCAGAGACCCGCACAACCCCGTTCTCGACAGCGATCGGGAGTGCCCCGATCTCCTCGACGGAGCCGAGCGCGGTGCCGACGGTGATCGGCATCGATCCCTCGTCGGTTGCGGCCTGTCCCGCGGGGAGGCTCGCACCGTTCGCCCGCAGCACGGGTTCGATCGCGGCGGGATCCACCTGAAGCTTCACAACGTCCGCGGGGCGCAGATCCACCACGATGCGCTGGGCCTCGCGGCCCGACAGCTCGGCCTTCTGCACCCCGGGGATCGCCTGGAGTGCTGGCACCAGTCGCTGCTCGAGCGCGTCGCCGAACGTCGCCTCGTCGCCGGTGGTGCCTGCGCTGAGCATCATCGCCGGCATGTCGTCCGCGCCGCCCGAGTACACCTCGGTGACGGCACCGCTCGGGAAACCCGTCTTCACCGCGTCGACCGCACCGCGGAGGGCACGCATCGTCTCGTCTGCGTCCTCGTCGAACGGCCACTCGACGGTGATGCTCGAGTAGCCACTGAGGGTGTTGGAGGTCACGCTGGTCACCCCCGGCACCGCGCCCAGCGCCTGCTCGATCGGTTCGGTGACGGTATCGACCATCTCTTCCGGGGCGAGGCCCTCGGCTTGCACCGATACAAACGCCATCGGCACCTTCATCGATGGCATGAGCTCTTGCTTGAGCGCCCCCATCGAAATGATGCCGAGCACGGCGACCGCGAGGGTCACGAGTCCGACGATGAGACGATTCTTCAGACTGAGTCTGGTGAGCGGGGTCATAGAGTCTTTCGGGCAGGATCGGACGCTCGTACCCGTCAATTCTGCTGCGCTGACCCCACCGGCCGCGTCGTACCGTGGTACGACGCGGGTCCTCCCACGGGATGATCTTCCCGGGCGCGGCGCGGTTCAGCGGCCCCGCCAGCCCCGCGGCCCCGCGGCCCCGCCGGGCCGACCCGCGCTACACGACGGGGATAATGCTGCCGTCGGGCGCGCGCCTGCCGAAGTTCAGGGCGCGATCCGCCGCGATGTGCACAAACCACGCTAGCCCCGCGATGCCCAAGAACCAGCTGCCGCCGTCCATGCCGCCGGTGAGGAAGAAGATCACCAGGCCGACCGCGAGCACAGCGACCGCGACCAGCGCGTTGTGCATGGCGTTGTAGAACGCCACGCGCTCGGGCTTCAACCGCCCCTTCTCAGCGAAGGCACCGATGAGTGCGATGTCGGGGAGGATCGCGAAGGTGACCGCAACCGCCACGGCGGGTGCACCAAACCAGACGCACCACAGCACGGTAATGATCAGCCAAAGGAGGGCGCTCATGCCCCACACAACGCGCGAATAACCCATGGGCTCATGGTACCGCTGTGCTGGGGTGGGAGGCTGGGCGGGGCCCGCTACCGCACCCCGCTACCACCCCGCTACCGCCCCACTTCCGCCCTGCTACGCCTTAGCGACGGTCACTGAGACCGGCGTCGGGTTCGCAAACAGGTCGTAGACCGGGCAGTTGATGTCGACCGCGTCGCGCAGCGCCTCGTAACGCTCCTGCGTCTCGGGGCCGGTGAGCTCGACGTGGAGCCGGATCGCGCTGAATCCGGGCCGCACCGAGTCGTCCTTGCCGAGCAGCCGCGCGGCATCGAGGTCGCCCTCGGCGGTCACGCGCACGTCGTCAACCTGGATACCGAGTGCCTGCGCGTAGAGCCGGTAGACGACGACCTGGCAGCCGATGAGCGCGCCAAGTGCGTAGTCAACCGGGCTCGCTGCGATGTCGTCGCCCGCGAGAGCCGCGGGCTCGTCGATGAAGAACTCGTGCTTACCGGCGCGAACACGGGTCGCGACGCCGCCCTCGCCCACGCCCTCGGCGCGGTAGGTGAGCTGCGATGAGGATCGGTTCGCGTCGATCCGCTTTGCCCACGCAGCGCCGGCCTGCTGGAGGCGCGTCGCCCGCTCGTCGGACGTGATCTCGGGAACGATGCTGGTGTCTGTGAGAGTAGTCATGGCTGCCACAGTAATCACGAAATTCCGCGGTCGCACTGCGCCGCGACACACTCAGCAACACGACGTTATTTGGCGTCATCTGGGCTTCTCGCTGTTATGCTTCGGCCTTATGAACACTATGATTTCGGGTTCCGGATCTGACGTGCTCTTCCTCCACGGCGGCGGGGTCTCCGGCTGGATGTGGAAACCCGTGATCAATCAGCTGGCAGGAACAGTTCGGTCGATCGTGCCTGACCTTCCCGGCCACGGCACCAGCGGAACGATCGATTACGTCTCGCACGACGACACGGTCGCGCGGCTCGCTGATCTCATTCGCGACCGGGCACCCCGCGGAGCTGTCGTTGCGGGGTTCTCCCTTGGCGGCCAGCTCGCCATCGCGCTCGCGAGCGCCCACCCCGAGCTCGTGCGCGCAGCGCTCATCGTCAGCGCCGAGACAAAGCCAGCCCCCGCGCAGGCGGCAACGCTCGCATTACTGAAGCGCACCGCCCCGCTCGCACAGCAGGAGTGGTTCGCAAAGCTCCAGGCAAGACAGCTCGGTGTGCCGGGGGCGTATCTCGCGAACTATGTCCGCGACAGCCAGTCGCTCAGCGTGGAAACCTTGCTCGCGAGCGTCAGCGAGAATATCGCGTTCACGCTGCCAGACGCGTGGTCGAGCTTTACTCGCCCGGTCACCGTTGTGGTCGGCACGAAGGAGCGCAAGCTCATGCACGACTCCGCGAAGCTCACCCACGCCGCGATCCCCCACAGCGAACTTGTCATCGCAGATGACGCGGCGCACGACGCGCCCTTCACCAGGCCTAAGCTGCTCGCCGAGCGGATCCGCGTGCTCGTCCGGGCCACCGGCCCACGCTACGCGGAGTGAATGCGTCACCCATGACCTCCCACGTCTACTTCGACTTCTTCGGCACCTTGGTCGACTACGACCCCTCGGTGCTCCCGGACACGGCGAATGCCCCGTACGACTTCGCGGCGCGAGCCGGAGCAGGCATCTCCGGGGCGCACGCGAGCGAGCTGTGGCAGCGAGCCTGGACCGAGCTTGATACCGCCGCGCACGCCTCAGGCCGTGAGTGCTCAATGCTCGATATCGCGGGCCGGTACGCGGAGCTCCTCGGCCAAGCGGGCTTTGCGATCCCCTCCGGTGGTCTCGATCGCCTCGTCAGCGAGTACCTCGAGGCGTGGACCACGAATATTCGCCTTGCGGCCGGCGTCACCGACTGCCTCACGGATCTCGCGCGCGACCACACCCTTTCGGTCGTGAGCAACACGCACGACGCCGGGCTCGTTCCGCGCATGCTCCGCCGGTTCGGGATCGCCGACTACTTCACCAACGTCTTCACTTCGGTGGAGCTCGGGTGGCGAAAGCCCCACCCCGAGATCTTTGCCGCGGTGCTCGCCGAAGACGCAATCACGGCCGACCAGGCCGCATTCGTGGGCGATAACTGGGAAGCCGATGTCGAGGGGCCGCAGGCCGCCGGCATGCGCGCGTTCTACGTGGGCATCCCCGCGCCCGGCCGAGCACCTGTCGAGTTCTGCGCCCTCCCCGACCTCATCCGCGGATAACCTCGCGCGAGGGCACCCGCAAGCTGTCTGCGGGCCGCTGCAGCCTGCAGGCTCTGCAGCCTAGTCTCGTGACGGATGCCCCGCCGTTGCGGCGCACGGCCAGCCTTACCGCGCGTGCAACAATGGCCGCATGGTTATTGAGACCCGCCGACTGTCGCTGCGCGAACTCACTGAGCAAGATCTCCCCGCGCTCCGGGAAATTCTGCAGGATGCCGAGACTATGACTGCGTACGAGGGCGCATTCGACGATGCCATGGTCGAAGCTTGGCTCGCACGCATGCTCGACCGATACGCGAATGACGGATTCGGGCTCTGGGCAGTCACGCTGCGCGATCCCGCTCGTTCGGAGTCTGAGCGGATGATCGGCCAGTGCGGGCTCACCCGCCAGCAGATACTCGGAGCTGACGTCGTCGAGGTCGGGTACCTCTTCAACCGGGCGTATTGGCACCAGGGTTTTGCGGTCGAGGCAGCCGCCGCGTGCCGGGACTACGCTTTCGAGGCCCTCGGGGCAGAGCAGGTCTATGCGCAGGTGCGCGACACAAACATCGCTTCCATGAATGTCGCGATACGCCTCGGGATGACCGTGCGCGGCCGGTTTGAGAAGCACTATCGTGGCGTAGACATGCCGCACCTCGCGTTTGCCGTCGACCGCTCTGCAGCGAAGGCTCCGCTGGCATAGCCGGGCGCTGCCCTGCGGTAGCTTGTGTAGATGTTTACCGCAGCGACGATCCGACAGTTCCACCCGAGTGACACCGAAGCAGCCGTCGCTCTCTGGGAGACCTGCGGACTCACCCGGCCGTGGAACGATCCCCGCGCCGACATCGCCCGCAAGCTCAGCGTGCAGCCCGAACTGTTTCTTGTGGCGGAAATAGCGGGCGAGATCGTCGGCAGCGTCATGGCAGGCTACGACGGTCACCGCGGCTGGATGTACTACCTTGCGACGGACCCCGAGCACCGCGGTCGCGGGATCGGCCGGGCGCTCGTCGCCGAGGCGGAGCGCCTGCTTGAGGGGATCGGCTGCCCGAAGGCACAGCTGATGGTGCGTTCGGACAATGCGGCGGCCCAGGGCTTCTACACGGGCCTCGGCTACGAGCTCAACGAGGTGCTCGTGCTCGGCAAGCGACTCATCGCGGACGCGTAGCCGCGTTTCCTGGTGGAACGATCCCTTCGAGCGCCTCGAACGCGGGTGCCTGCGCGCGCTGAGTGCGAGCTGCCTGCCCATTCAGGCCGGTGCTCCAGCTCGGATACACCCGGAAACCGCGCTTGCCCCGAGCACGCGCCGAGCTGGTGATGCCGAGCTCGGCGAGGAGGGCGCGCGAGAAGCGAAACACCCCGAACTGCGACCCCTCGGTCACGAAGACGAGCAGCCCGGTCGCCCGGTCCTCGGCAGCAAACGGCCGGGTCGTGCCGTCGGGGCCGCGCTCCCACACCGCGACGAAAGCGCCCGGCTTCGTCGGGGTGACGCGCGCGGTGCGGATCCGCCAGAGCTCGCCACCGAGCGAGACGGTGCCGGACTCGTAGCCGCTGCTCTCTTCTTCGCCCCACGGGCCTTCGACAACCAGACCTGTCTCGTCGCGCTGCAGGTATCGGTCGAGGCTCGAGAAACTCACCGCCCCAGGGTACCGTCCCAGCCCCATCGAAGCGCTCTCGGGGCGCTCTCGGGGCGCCCCCAACCGCGGTTGCGTGCAGTGATTCAGTGCGACGCGTTGATGATCCGCACGACGCCAACTCCCGTGACGCCGAGCGCCGCCGCGGCCATGAACAGGGTGAAGAACCCGAGGTCAATCTCGAACAGCGTGCTCAGCGCGAAGCTGACGGCGATCAGCGAGACCACGAAGGCAAGCCAGACCATTATCCGCTCCCCCTCCCGGTAGACCGCCTGCGCGCTTTCCACCGTGATCTCGGTCGGATAGTTGAACAGGTGCGGCTTCGACGACAGCCAGACTGAACCAGACACGATCACGACGAAGATCCCGATGAGCAGAAAGACGTTGCTCTTCGAGCCCCAACCGTCGGCGGTGCCGGCGAGGTTGAAGTGGATCGGGATCTCGTCGGGCAGCGAGGCGTAGCCGCTGACGACCGCAAGCGCGGAGCCCACGGTCAGCGCGATGGATCCGCGCCGCAGCCAGATGGTCACCGCATCGGTCCGGTATGACTTGCGTGGCCGGCCGGCGGGTTTCGCAGCGGGCTCCGCGGGGCTCCCTGACGTGCTCATGGCCCCCACCCTACTGCCGGAAGGTGGGGTCGGCCCACGAGGGCGATTCGGGGTGATTGGGCTCCCACCCCGCCAGGCGCGTCAGCCCAGCGCCGCCTGCGCGAGCATACTCTGCCCACACGACGACGTACCGGCCTTGCCGGTGCGCTTCGGCCCACTCGAGCACCTCGTGCACGCTCTCGGCACCCTCAATTCGGTGCTCTGAGGAGGCGCGCTGCGCATCCCAGAAATCCACGCGGTAGACGGGCGAGTGATCCTCTTCGGTCACGTATCGCGGATCGACCAGAGTGGCACGCAGCTTCGACATACGCTGAGGCTACGCGCCCCCGGCTGCACTGAGCAAGCCGCGGTACACTACGGGGGTGAGTATCCCTTCCGAAGAGCTGCTCGAACGCCCCGCACGACTCTCCCCGCTTGACCGGACGCTGACCGCGACGCTTGCAACGTTTCTCGCCGAGCGACCGCCCGGAGCCGAAGAGGATGTGCACATGGTCGCCGCGCTCGTCGACCACGTGCTCGAGCGCTGCAGTGCGCCTGGCGATCTCGTGTTCGATCCGTTCGCCGGATTCGGCACCACGATCGAGCGCGCCGCGCGGTTGGATCGGCGCGCGCTCGGGATCGAGCTGCTCCCCGAGCGCGTCGAGCAGTTGCAGCGGCGCGTTCCCGGGGCGCGCGTCATCGAGGGTGACGCCCGCGAGCTGCTCCGGATCGTGCGCGCTTCCTCCCCCGCGGTCGCGGACGGCTCGGTGGATCTTGTGCTCACCTCACCCCCGTATATGACGAAGGAGCACCACGAGGCCGATCCGCTCACCGCATATGAGCAGAACACCGGCGACTACGGCAAGTATCTGCAGGAGCTCAGCCTGGTCGCGGCGCAGTGTGCCCGGCTCGTGAAGCCCGGCGGCTTCGTCGTCTGGAACGTCGCGGACATCCACCACATGGGCGCAACAACGCCGCTCATCGCGGACTGCGCGCGGGTGCTCGAACGGCATCTCGAGCCGGCCGGCCTCACCGAGATCCACTGGGACACGCTCCCCCACGACCTCGTCGCAGACGCGCTCCTCGTGTTTCGCCGCGCGGCACAGTCCCACTAAATAGCGCTCAGAAGATATGTCTTCAGCGAAGTCAGGCCTGCTCAGCAGCAGAAAGGCCCCGACCTCGCCGAACACATATCCTTTCGACGCCCCTGATCGCTGAGACCTACGTCCCGAACGATGAGGAGCCCCTACGCGCGGCCGCGCTCGTCGATGGGACGGCTGCGGTACGCGGCCCAGGCGGCGAGCAACTCGCCGCGATCCCCTGCGGGGTGCTCGGCATGCCAGGCGCGCGTGAAGCGGTTGTACTCGAACTGCTTGTCAATGTCGCGGGGTGCCTGATCCCGCGTCGCGTGCCAGTGCGCCACCGCGTCGCGCATCGTGCGCGTGCCGTCTGACTCGGCAAAGAAACCGCGCATCTCGGCGTCGAAGTGGAACGCCTCGCCAACCTGCTCGATCATCCACGCGCGAACGAGCTGGCTCGAGCGTTGGCCCGCGGGGATCACGGTCTCGTCCGTGAGTTCGCCTGCGAGCTGCCGCGATCCCCGCGCGCGTGCGGTGGTGGTGGGCTCAGCGAACGCTTGGCCCGCGAGCTTCGCGGCGATCCGCTCAGACAGGAGGGCCTTGCTTCCTGTCGCCCGGATCCCGAGCTCACGCGCGAATGCTGCGAGCTCGTCTTTCAGCCAATACCAGCGCTGAAACTCCGCGGCAGTCAGCCGCGCTGAGAGTTCGGGCCGCGCCTGCTCCTCGCGGGGCTCACCGTGCTCCGGGGCGCTCGATGAAGGCTGTGACGGCGGCACGCTAGTCGCCAAACGTGCAGCCCTCGGCCGAGATCACGAGACTCATTGCTGGGGCCCCGGCAGTGAGCTCGGCCTCGCCTGAGCAATAGTCGAGCGCATCGATCTTGAGCCAGCCGAGGGGGACGTCTTCGATGACGCGCCCATCTCCTTCCCCAAGCTCGACCAATTCGACTTCCTCGCCGCCAACGCTCAGGGCAATCTCAACGCTGTCACTTCCGTGGTCAGCAGCGAACTCGCTCACCTGCAGCGTCACCGTGCCCGTGGGCACTTCGGCCGCGCAGCCGGCGAGCGCCAGGCCGGTGACTAGTGCGAGGGTTCCGGAGGCGAGGAGGCGTTGCATACCCCCAGTCTCCTGCATCGCCAGGCACAGGCCGTAACCGAGGCGCGCGCGGCGCGGCGATCCACCGCACAACACAAACGGGGGCCCGGCCGAAGCCGAACCCCCGTTTGCGGGAAATGTGATCGCCTCTACAGGGCTGAGCCCCGGAGACTGTTAGTTGAACTGGTTCATCGTGTTGTCCTTACCACCTGCCTTCAGCGCTGCGTCACCTGCGAAGTACTCCTTGTGGTTGTCGCCGATGTCGCTGCCAGCCATGTTCTGGTGCTTGACGGTCGCGATGCCCTGGCGGATCTCCTCGCGCTGCACATCACGAACGTAGGTGAGCATGCCCTCGTCACCGAAGTAGCCCTTGGCCAGGTTGTCGGTCGACAGCGCGGCCGTGTGGTAGGTCGGCAGGGTGATGAGGTGGTGGAAGATGCCGGCGCGAGCGGCTCCGTCGCGCTGGAAGGTGCGGATCTTCTCGTCTGCGAGGTCAGCGAGCTCGGTGCCGTCGTAGTCGACGCTCATGAGGGCGTCTCGATCGTATGCCGAGACGTCCTTGCCCTCTTCTGCGAGCTGGTCAAATGCCTGCTGGCGGAAGTTCAGGGTCCAGTTGAACGAGGGGCTGTTGTTGTAGACGAGCTTCGCGTTCGGGACGACCTCGCGGATCCGATCCACCATGCCTGCGATCTGCTCGACGTGCGGCTTCTCGGTCTCGATCCAGAGCAGGTCTGCGCCGTTCTGCAGCGACGTGATCGAGTCGAGCACGCAGCGGTCCTCGCCGGTGCCCGCACGGAACTGGAAGAGGTTCGATGCGAGACGCTTCGGGCGCAGGAGCTTGCCGTCGCGCTTGATGACGACGTCGCCGTTGCCGAGGTCTGCGTCGGAGATCTCTTCGACGTCGAGGAACGAGTTGTACTGGTCACCGAGGTCGCCCGGGGTCTCGCTCACGGCGATCTTCTGGGTGAGGCCCGCGCCGAGCGAGTCGGTGCGCGTGACGATCACGCCGTTGTCGATTCCGAGCTCGAGGAATGCGTAGCGGATCGCGTTGATCTTGGCGATGAAGTCCTCGTGGGGCACGGTGACCTTGCCATCCTGGTGGCCACACTGCTTCTCGTCGGAGACCTGATTCTCGACCTGCAGCGCGCATGCGCCTGCCTCGATCATCTTCTTTGCGAGGAGGTAGGTCGCCTCAGGGTTTCCGAAGCCCGCGTCGATGTCGGCGATGATCGGCACGACGTGGGTCTCGAAGTTGTCGATCTGCGACTGAATGAACTCAACGGCGGTCTCGTCGCCGGCGACGCGTGCATCGTCGAGCTGCGAGAAGAGCAGGTCGAGCTCGCGGGCATCAGCCTGGCGGAGGAAGGTGTAGAGCTCCTCGATGAGCGCGGGGACCGAGGTCTTCTCATGCATCGACTGGTCGGGCAGCGGGCCAAACTCAGAGCGGAGTGCGGCGACCATCCAGCCGGAGAGGTAGAGGTAGCGCTTGTTCGTGGTCTTCAGGTGCTTCTTGATCGAGATCATCTTCTGCTGGCCGATGAAGCCGTGCCAGACGCCGAGCGACTGGGTGTAGAGCGACGAATCTGCGTCGTACTCTTCCATGTCCTTGCGCATGATGTCGGAGGTGTACTGCGCGATCTCGAGGCCGGTCTTGAAACGGTTCTGCGCCCGCATGCGTGCGACGTACTCGGGATTGATGCGGTCCCAGCTGCTGCCGTGCTGCGCCTTGAGTGCTTCTACGGCTTCGATGTCGTTGCTGAATGCAGTCATGGTGACTCCTTTGTAGTGATTGCCAGATCACGTCGCGGTGATCTTTCTGGGCTAGTTCTTACTCTGCCCCCTCTGCAACCACCCGAACCCACAATTCCGGGGTGAAATTTGCGGGTATTTCTGCCCTCTAGAAAATTCCGCCCATTCAAACGTCTGTTTCTCGTTGCCGCGCGACCCACGCCCGAGCCCTGAATACCCCGGGTCGGGCTACAGTTAATTTATGACGCAGCAGGATTCGGGATCCCCCAGCACCCGCTCCGAGTATGTGCATGTCGAACGCGCGACCGGAAGCGCCCGGCTTGGCCCGGCCATCGCGCTGGGGATCGCGGCGGCGTTCGCCGCGCTCATCGCGGCCGCAACCGACTCGCTCATGGCGTGGGTCGCGCCCGCAGCTCTCGCTGCGTTTGCCGCGTGGTGGATCTGGGTCGCACGCATCACGGTCGCAGTCGATCGCGACTCCATCCACTTCGCGGCACCACTGTTCCGGCGATCAGTCCCCCGCGAGACCATCGCACAGGTGCGGGTCACACCTGACGATGGGATGAACCCCGGGATCCTCAACTGGATCGCGGTGCCCGCCGAGGTCGACGGCGAGAAACTCACGCGGCTCAACATGGGCGGCGCGGCCGCCCTCACCATCACGCCAAGCGCGGGCAGGGGGATCCAGGTCGTCGCCCGCGACTTCGAGACGGCGAACCGGCTCGCGGAAACGCTGCGCGCGTAGGGCACCCAGCGACAGCGGACGCGCTATCGCAGCGCGTTGCGGGTGGCGATGAGTGCTCCGTGCCGGCGCGAGCCCGGGTCGCTCCGCTCCTCGGTGTGGATCACCGTGAATCCGGCAGCCGCTACCTCGCGGCTCAGCTCTTCCATCGGCCAGAAGTACGCAGTCGTCACCGCGTGGGCAAACGGTTCTCGCACCGGGCCCTCGAAGAACCCGACGGCGAGCCCACCGCCTGGGCGCAGGATGCGGTGGAACTCGGCAAGCGACTCGCGCACCTCGCTCGGCTCCGCGTGGATGAGGGAGTACCAGTTGAGCACCCCGTCGACCGTGCCCTCAGCCGCGCCGGTCGCTTGCGCCGACGCTAGGTCGAATCGCTGCTGCGGGTAGCGGGCCCGGGCGAGCTCGACGAACTCGGGCACGGAGTCGATCCCGCGCGCGGCAACGCCCGCCTGGGTGAGGAGCCGCGTCCACTGCCCAGGCCCGCAACCGACATCGAGCACAGTTGCCGCCGAAGCAGCCTGACTGAGTCCGTGAGCCCAGTCCAGCACCAGCTCGACGTCCGGGGCCGCGAGGTGCTCGACGCCGCCGAGCAGCTCGGCGTACTCGCGCGCCCTGCTGCCATAGTCGCGCACCACCGCGGCGGGAGCCCCGCAGTCGCGCACCACCGCGGCGGGAGCCCCGCAGTCGCGCACGACCGCGGCGAGCGCCTCCTCCTGCCCCACAGCAGTGCAGCCTAGGCGTCGCGCGAGCCGGAGCGAGGCTGGTCGCTACCCATTTCGCCGTGCCCGGTGGCCGCGGGCCGACTCATCGAGTAGACGGTTGGCCCCTCTGGGATGTGTGTGGTTGCGTCGACCGCGAAGCCCAGCCGGCGGTAGAGTCGCACGTTGTCTTTGGATGAGGTTTCGAGTGCCACGGGCGCGGAGAGTGCATCGATTGCAGCGAGCCCGGCGCGAACCACTGCCGACCCGAGGCCCGCCCCCTGGCTCTCGGGCGAGACGCCAACGGTGGCGAGCGTCCACGCGCCCTCCGGGCCTGGCGGGAGCGAGGCACGGAGCAACCGGCCGAGTCGATCGCCATGCAGCTCGCCGACGCGCTGCTGCAGTGCCTCCGATGGCTGCGGCGCGTCTGGCGGCAGGAAGGCCGCGACAGCGCGCAGGTTGCTCTCGACGCAGATACGGCCATGCTCGAGCGCGTGGCCTAGGTACTGCAGTTGTAGCTCTTCGAGGCGCGCGTCGTACTCCTCTGCCGGAATGCTCCATTGGGTCCAGGGATAGGCCGCAAAGGCGTCGGCGAGCACACGCGCAAGACTCGGCAGGTCCGCTGCCGTAGCCCGCCGGATGCCGATAGCGGCGCCCGCTTGTCGACCCGCTGCTTGACTCCCCCGCTGCCGCTGCTCCATACCGAGAGTCTAGTTTGCTGGGGCGGGGCCCCGTCCGAGCAGCGAGTGACTTGCGCGATCAGAATCAGCCCCCTGGCGCGACTCCTGCACTGCAGCAGCCACGAACGACGCTCAAAGGACATGTTCTCGGCGAGGTCAGGGATGTTAAGCAGTCGAAAGACCCTGACCTCGCTGAGAACATGTCCTTTCGGCGCGCTGGGGGTAGGGGGCAGGAGGCTTGGGGCACCTTCAATTGGGAGCGCCCGTGAAGCTCAGGCTGCCCCGATAACCTGTGTGCAATGTATTCCGAGTCGCTCCTGCCGAACGGCGCCGCCCTCTGGCGTTCCCAGGGCAGCGCCGGCGGGGCCGTGATTCCCGCCGACGGGTCCGTCGACCTCATCGTGCGCGACGACCGCGTGTTCGTCGCTGGGCCATCAACGATGCGGATCGTGTCGGAGCGCGACGGCGAGGGTGGATCGCTCGGGCTGAGGATCCCTCCCGGTCATGCCGCCCAGCTGTTCGGGCCGGCCCTCCCCGAGATCGCCGACCAGCTCGTGCCTTTCAGCGACCTCGCACACGACCCCGGGGCCGGCCAGCTGCGTGATGCGATGCTGCGGTGGGGTCGCGGCGGGACCTCGCCGACGAGCCTCGCTCAGGCAGCGTCCGTACTCGCGGCAGCACACGCAGCACACAACGCGTGGGCTGACGCGGTGCGCCGCGCAGCTGGCGGACTCGTCCCAGCCGGCTCCGCAGCCGAGCAGTTCGGCGCGTCAGAACGATCCTTCCGCCGGCGTATGCTCGGCGTCTTCGGCTACGGGTACGCGACGCTCGTGCGCATCGAGCGAGCGAGTCGCGCGCGGGCACTGCTCGAGGGCGGATCCTCCCTCTCCGACGCCGCGGCCACCGCGGGTTTTTCCGACCAGCCGCATCTCTCGCGCGAGTTCCAGCGACTGGTTGGAATGAGCCCGGGTCAGTTCGCGGCGAGCTCCGCGTAGAGGTCAACCGAGTTGCCGTCGGGGTCGAGGAGCGTCGCGTAGCGCTGCCCCCAGTGCGCGTCCCAGGGCTCGACGTGCCCGCGGTAGCCGGCAGCGATGAGCGCCGCATACGAGGCGTCCACCTCGGCCGCCGTCCCCTTGTCGAAGGCGAGCGCGATGCGATGCCCGCCGGTCGCGGGCTCGAAGGCAGGATCGAAGCCGCGGATCGTCTCGATGGTGTCCCACGCGACAACGACGCCGTCGTCGAGCTTGCCGTCGACGTGGGGCGCGTCATCCTGCCCCGGTTCGATGTGCACGCCCAGGGCGCGGTAGAAGGCGAGCGAGGCGCCCATGTCGCGGGTAACGATTCCGATAAAACCAAGTGTCAATGTCATGGCATCAGGCTACGGGCGGCCCCGGACCGGCGTCTTGAACAGAACGGCCACGCGCCCGAATCACTCTCGACGCGAGCTAGGCCACGGTCCCGTCAGCCCGACCCGCGGCACGGCGAAGCGTCAGCCACAGCAGCACGAAGTACACAATCGCGGCAAGCCCCAGCGCGAACACGAACTCTCCGGCTCCGAGCCACAGCCGCTGGAACGCCGCGAACGCTACCCAGTACACGCCGACCGCGGTAGGTGCGAGCCAGGTATACGCGAAGCCAGTCTTTCGTGCGGCGAACCGCGTGATGAAGTGGCCGATCACGAATGTCGCCACCGCCGCAACCGAAGCGTAGCCAGCGGCATTCATCGACCACCCGGCCACGCCGCCACCATCCCAGTGCATGATAACCCCGGACGAGGGCACTGCGACCCAGCTCAGCCCCGCAGCGAGAAGCGCGATACCGATCTCCAGCGGTATGGGGCTTGACCTCCGTCGTTGCGCTTCCTGACTACTCATCGCCCCACCATAACAAGCACCGATCCGGCACACGTAACGACGCGGCCCGGCTCACCCCTCGGCGCGCAGCGGCCTCGCCGTCTCGGGCGGGGCGCCTATCTCCGCGATCTCGTGCCCGCTGCACGCGAGCTGCGTGACCGTCGCGCGCGCAACCCGGGAGATCACGAACCACCGAATCCCCTCACGCAGCCGGCACCACGCGATGAGGTACCAGCGCCCCCCGGTGGACGCGAAGATGATCGGTTCGACGTCGCGGCGCGTCTCATCTCCCGCGCCGGATACGTAGCGGATCCGCACCACCAGCTGCTTCGCCATCGCCTCTTCGAGCGCGGAACGCACCACTCTCGTCGCCGTCTCCTCCGCGTTCACCCAGATGCGGTTCGCGAGCTGATCGGCCTGCGCACGTGTCTCTGGATCGAGCACGTCGAGGATCTTCCTGACACCCGCCGCGGCGAGATCCGAGTACGGCGCCTCCGACGCGGCCGAGACCGCGGCGAGAAGC
Source organism: Leucobacter sp. BZR 635 (assembly GCF_048061935.2). Lineage (NCBI taxonomy): Bacteria > Bacillati > Actinomycetota > Actinomycetes > Micrococcales > Microbacteriaceae > Leucobacter > Leucobacter sp. BZR 635. Next base: position 24,407 of record NZ_JBLUNZ020000046.1, read on the forward strand.
GCAACCGACTCGGCCGGGCTCAACCGCACGGGAGGAAGGCTTGCCTGCGCGATCACCCCGTACCCGCCGCCGGGCCCGGGCCGCGACCAGACCGGCAGCCCGCTGTTGTCGAGCGCCTCGATGTCGCGCTTAACTGTGCGCAGTGAGACGCCAAACTCGCGCGCAAGGCGCTCAGCCGTCACCCCGCGGGCGCCACTGCGCCGCAGCACCTCTGACAGCGCTTGCAACCGCTCGATCCGCCTCATATTCCCGCCTCGCCTCGCCTAAATCATGCCAGAAATAGTGACATGCCGCTGTCCTCCGGCCGCGCGAGGATTGAGGCATGACATCGCACGAGCAGAGCCCCACACTCATCCTTATCCCCGGCCACTGGCTCGGTGCCTGGGCGTGGGATGAGGTCACCGCCCACCTGGCCGCGACGGGCGGGCGCGCGACAGCGCTCACGCTCCCGGGCCTCGACCCCACCGACGTAGATCGCGCCCTGCGGACGCTCGATGACCAGTTCCGAGCGATCGAGTTGACGGTGCGCGACAGCGCGCAGCCCGTCGTGATCGTCGCGCACAGCGGCGCAAACGGGCCGGTGACGCTCCTGCTGGATCGCCACCCCGAACTCGTGCACCGGGTGATCTGGGTGGACAGCGGCCCGGTCGCGCCCGGAACCGCCTTCGCTGCCGACTACCCGGCCGGTGCCGGGGCGCTGGAGCTGCCCCCATTCGAGGAGCTCGCTGGGCAGGCAAGCATTGCGGGCCTCAGCGCCGACGCGCTTGCGCAGTTCCGCGCGCGAGCCGTCGCAGAGCCCGCGGGCGTGCTTCGGCAGCGGGTCGAGCTCTCGAACGAGGCGCGGTTCGACGTGCCGACGACGTTTGTGTGCAGCTCGCTGCTGAGCGCAGAGGTGCGGGAGATGGCCGCCGCTGGTCACCCCATGTTCACCGAGGTCGAGCGCTACAGGCGCGTCACCTTCGTCGACCTCGAGACCGGTCACTGGCCCATGTGGAGTAGGCCGGCTGAGCTCGCCGAGATCATCACGTCCGCTGCGGCACAGCAGTGATCGTGACTATCTGAGCACCGAGGCCGGAATCCAGCGAGCTCGGGCTCTTCCCTTCCAGGAGGATCCCGCCCGCAACTCGGTCCGGACCGTATCGAGGTCGGCAATGAGCTGCGCCGCTTCCTCCCCCGCCGGCTGCGCGCGCGAGTGTTGCCGCGCAGGCACCTGCTGCCGCGCGGGCTGCTGTTGCTTCGCGGGCACCTGTTGCCGCGCAGACGTCTGTTGCCGCGCGGGCGCGTACCGCTCCCGGCTCACCGCGCTCGCCAAGCGATCGGCGGCCGCGCGGCCTCCCTCCGTCGACAGCGCCCCGTTGGCGCGCAGCGCGGCCACGAGGGCCTCGGGCGTCTGCGCGCGCGGCACCGAGGCCCCGACCGCACCCTGTCCCGGCGCGCGACGGTAGTCGCGCAGCACAGCGACGAACTCAGCCCACGCCGCGCGGGCAGGATCCACGCCGCTCCGGATCGCGCGCACGCGCAGCGCGCGCCGCAGCGTTCGCAGCAGCATGGGGACTGCGGTGAGGAGAAGGATTGCTGCCAAGAGCGCCACCCCGGTGGCGACCCAGGGAGCTCCTCCGCCAGCGCTCGCGGCTTCGGCTGCTTCGGGATCCTGGGTCCTTGCCAGCTCCTCGTCGGTCAGGGGGCTCATCTCGCCGGCAAGCCCCTCAGCTTCTGCTGCCTCTTCGCCGTCGGTCTCCGCGCTGGCGAGGGCCTCGCGTGCGGCGGCTTCCTCCGCGTCCTGGGAGCTCGCGCCGCCCACCTCGGCCCGGAACCCGGCCCCGCCCGGGGTGGGCTCGAAGGGAACCCAGCCGACGGTGTCGACGTAGATTTCGGGCCAGGCATGCAGCTCCTTGCCGCGCACCACGACGCGCGTATCGCCCCGCGCACGCGACGCGTATCCGACCGCCACCCGCGTCGGCACCCCCAGGCTCCGCGCGATCGTCGCAAACGTCGTGGCGAAGTGCACGCAGTACCCGGTCTTGGTCGTCAGGAAGGCGTCCATGACACCGTAGGGACTGTCGGGATCCGCGCCGGGGAGATACGGGGCAGCCTCGTCGTAGGTGAACTGGCCGGACTGCCGGAAGTACTGTTCGAGCCTGAACGCGATATCGATTCTGTCGAGATCTGATCCACTCAGCGCGCTGGTCAAGCCTGCCAGCGACGGCGGCAGCGCCCCCGGCAGCTCGAGGTAGGAGCGCAGGCCGCTCGGTGCGTCCTCCGGAGTGGGGAATACCCGCAGCAATTCAGGCGGCAGCCACCCCGGGAGGAGTCGTGTGGGCGAGCTGCTCCAGGGGTCAAGCGACACCCGGTAGTTGTCTCCCCGCTTCGTCATGCCGCCGTTCGACATCGCGGTGCTCGCCTGCGCTGTCCAGGCCCACGCGCCGGGGTCGAATGCCCCTGCGCGGTCGGTTCCCACCTGCGTCGCCCCGTTGGGCAACGGCAGCCACGAACTGCGCAGCGCGGCGATCGAGACATTCGCTACGAAGCGCTCGTTCTCGTTGTATTCGAGCGTGAAGTCACCTCGCGCGGAGACTGCCGACTGTATCCCGATGAGCCGCCCGGAGCTCGGGGAGAACCATGCCGCGCCGGCCGGCGTTTCAATGAAGATCCGCCCCTGCTCGTCGCGCTGCCCATTGGAGAGTTGCTGCAATGCCGCGAGTTCGGCGACCGCCCCCTCCCCGTTCGGCGAGACCAGCACTCGCTCCTCCCCCACGGTCAAGCCCGCTGCGTCGGGTGCATCGTCAGGCAGCCACGTTCCCCCTTCGAACGTGCTCAGGGTTGCGAGCCGAATGTACATGGCCTGCTCTTGGTCGCTCGTGTACGTCAGGACGGGGGTGGTGCTGCCCGCCCGAAGATCGCGGGCGAGCTCGATCGTGACATCGTCGACATACTCACCCACCGGAGCGAACTGCACGCCACGGTTCCCGCTCGGGGCGCGCACCTCCGGCACCACCGCGAACGCCCCTGCGGCGAGCGCAACCGCGCATCCCGCGGCCGCCGCGCCGAACAGGTTGACTCTGGCGGACGCCAGCCACGTGATCAGTGCGACGAGCGTCACCATGCCGACGAGCACCCCGGTGCGCGGAGATTCGTTCGTGAGGAGTGGAACGAAGAGCGGTGGCAGCGCGACGAGGAGGGCCGCGGTCAGCGCGCCAGGCACGCCAGGCACGCCAGGTACGCCAGGTACGCCAGGTACGCCACTGCGGCGACGACCGAATGCGGCGAGCACCGCGACCACGATCAGGCTCCATGCCCACACGAGCAGCAGCACGACGTCTTGGAGCAAGGGGGTGGGATCCAGTGGGGCGACGCCGCGCAGCACCTCGCCCTGCAGTCGCGAGGCCTGCTCTGCGGGCGCTGAGATCCATTCCCGGAGCCTGCCGCTGCCTGCGAATCTTGCGATCCAGAGCGCGAAGCCTGCCGCGCCCGCCACAGTGAGCACGAGCCACCGCGGCGTTCTCGTCGCCGCGCGACCGAGACATGCGAGCAGCGTCACGACCGCGGAGATTGCGGCTGCGGTGCCCCACCAGCCCTGGGGTGTGAGCAGTGCGGTCAGCGCCCCCAGGCTGAGTGCCCAGAGCCCGCTCAGCGCGACACCAATCGCGACCGTGAGTAGCTTCGCGGCGGGCGATCCACTCGCTGGGGCGCGGAGTCGGCGGTCAGCCACGCGTCGCCGCCGCCGGGTCGTCGAGGCGCACGAAGGCTAGCGCTCGCATGAGCTGCGAGGCGTTCGTGCAGAGCTGAGGATCAGCTGCCCCGGCGCGCAACCGCACGGAGCTTCCGGCGCGGAGCCGACGCAGCCCGTCGGTGGCAGCTGCCGACACCGCGTGCTCGAACAACGCTGCAGTCGTAGCAGCGTCAGCGATACCGCCAGATTGCGAGCCAGCTTGCGAGCCAGCAGCCGCGTAGGCGGCCGGATCCGTGTCGATTCGCAGATCGACGGCCCACTGCGATTCCTGCTCGGGCAGGCGCACGAGCAGCTCCCGCTGGCGCGCGCTCTGTTTCCAGTTGATCTGCCGGACGGGATCGCCCGCGCGGTACTCGCGAACGTCGCCGCCGGGGAGGCCGCGCTTGTCGGTGTCCACGAGCTTCTGGCGGGCGTCGCCCGCGCCGGCTCCATCGAGCGACGGTGAGCGGTAGTCACCGGTGAGCAGCCGCGGCAGCACCAGCACGTCGACGCTCGCGTCGACCCTGATCCACCGCTGCACCAAGCCGAGCGGGTCTTGGAACCGCACCGCGAGCAGCCGCAGCGTCGCGGGCCCCCGAGGGTGAAGCTCGGTGGTGAGCGCGGCCGAGATGCCCTGGCGACCGCGTGCCTCGCCCGCCTGCGTTTCCACGGGCAAGCTGCGGCGTCGCGTCTCGCTGAGGTATTCGTTGATCTCCCACTCCGCTGCCACTGCGGCCACCGGGTGCCTCCGCGCGCCGAAGCTCGCGTGCACCGTGTACGGCTCCCCGGCCGTCGCCGTCGAGGACTCGACGCTGAGGATCCGCCCGGCGTGCGCCGCCGGAGACACCGGCGCAACTCGCGACACCGGCGCAACTCGCGACCCCCGCGACACCGGCGAGACTCGCGGCGCTGCCGCGACGAGGAGCACCGCGAGCAGCAGGCAGGCGGAGAGGAAGAAGCAGAAGATGCTAACCCCGTGCAGTCCGGGCAGCCACCAGAGCGCGCCGAGCGCTGCCGCGGCGAGCAGCACGAACACGCCCCGCCCGGTGAGCGTGAGCGGCACCCGCAGTTGCGAGCGCCCTGGCGGCTTCCGCGGCTTCGTCACGGTGGTGTCACTCAGCTCGGGTGTTCGCGACGATCTCAGTGACGACGTTCGCTACGGCCCGCGTCGCGTCGAGTTCGCTGTCGAAGTATCCGCTCGGGAGCAGCCTGTGTGTGAGGACCGCTGAGGCGAGCCGCGCGATGTCGTCCGCCGTGACGAAGTTTCTGCCCCGCAGCAGGGCGCGGGCGCGCGCCATGTGGGCGAGGTGCAGCGTGGCCCGCGGGCTGGCCCCGAGGGAGAGCGCCGCGTGCGTGCGGGTCGCGGTGATGAGTGCCACCAGGTACCGGGCGGCGGCCTCTGAGATGTGGACGTCGTTGACTGCGCGTTGCGCGCGCAGCACCTCCGCGACGTCGGCGACCGGGGTGATCGATCGAACGGGATCGCCACCGGCCCGCGCGCGCAGCATCGCAGTCTCCGCGTCTGCGCTCGGATACCCGAGCGAGATCTGCGTCATGAAGCGGTCGCGCTGCGCCTCCGGTAGCGGGAAGGTACCCTCCATGTCGCCGGGGTTTTGCGTCGCGACGACGAGGAAGAGCTCGGGCAGATCCCGCGTATGACCGTCGATCGTCACCGTGCGCTCCGCCATCGCTTCGAGCAGGGCCGACTGTGTTTTCGCGGTGCCTCGGTTGATCTCGTCGGCGATGACGACGTTGCTGAAGATCGGCCCCGGGTGAAACGTGAACTCGTGCGCGTCTTGATGGTAGACCGAGAGCCCCGTGACGTCCGAGGGCAGCATGTCGGAGGTGAACTGCAGTCTGCGCACGCTCGCATCGATGGAGCGGCCGAGCGCCGTGGCGAGGGTCGTCTTCCCGACTCCCGGCACATCCTCGATGAGCAGGTGTCCGCCGGCAAACAGCGTGGCGATCGCGGCGTCGACCGCGGCGTGAGAATCGCTCATGGCGAGGCTGACCGACTGGGTGATGCGCGCGGCGAGCTCGGCGACAAAGCCCACGGTCGGCTGGTCGATCATCGTTGATTCCATGCGTCCAACACTAACCTCACGAGGCTGCGAACGACCGCGGCAATCGAGAACGCGCAGTTGAGCGCTGCCGAAACCCGGTCTGGCGCTCTCCCCCGCATTCGCGATACTGTCGTAGCGTGTACCGCCTGTCATTTGGTTAACGGGCCTGCGTCTCATCCGCGCAGGGTTCCCCACGGAGGGTGTCGTCGCTGACCCCTCCTGACCCCCGTCAGACCATCGCGAGCGCTCTCTTTGCTCGCGGCACGCAGTACAGGAGGCCTCGTGGCCACCGCTTTCTCGCCGCACGCTTTGTGCGCTCGCACGATGCCGGATCGATCCAATGCGCCCGCGCGTGACCCCACCGCCCGCGCACCCGCGGCACCCCGAGCTCACCGGGCAGCCCCGAGCTCACCGGGCAGCCCGCGCGCACAGATCCACTTCCCTCTTCATTCCCCGCGATATCCGGGGAAGAAAGCAGCACCCGCATGTCTCATCTTGAACTCACCGGCATCAGTTACACGTTGCCCGACGGCAGACCCCTGCTGAACGACGTGGGCTTCCGCGTCGGCAACGGCGCGAAAGTCGGCCTCATCGGCGCGAACGGCGCCGGCAAAACCACGCTCCTGCGCATCATCACGGGCGATCTCTCCCCCGACGAGGGCGTCGTCTCGCGCAGCGGCTCCGTCGGCGTGATGCGCCAGTTCTTCACCTCGGGCACGGTGCACGAGCTGCTCCTCTCCTTCTCCCCGGAGCCCGTGCGGGCAGCCGCGGAGCGCGTGCTACTCGCAGAAACCGCGATGCTCGAGAACACCGATCCGCTCCGCGAGGAGGCCATACAGATGCGTTACGCGCGCGTCCTCTCCGAGTGGGGCGACGCCGGCGGCTATGACGCCGAGGTGCTGTGGGACGTCTGCACGATCGCGGCACTCGGCGTCCCCTACGACCGGTGCCGCGACCGCGAGCTCAGCACGCTCTCCGGCGGCGAGCAGAAGCGGCTCGCGCTCGAAGCGCTGCTGCGCGGCAGCGACGACGTGCTCATCCTCGACGAGCCCGACAACTACCTCGATGTCCCGGCAAAACGCTGGCTCGAGGACCGGCTGCGCGCGTCGGAGAAGAGCGTGCTGTTCATCAGCCACGACCGCGAGCTGCTCGCCCGCAGCGCCACCGCCCTCGTCACCCTGGAACTCGGTGCCGCCGGGAACACGGCGTGGACGCACCCCGGATCCTTCGCCAGCTACCACGAGGCGCGCGATGCGCGGTTTGCGCGGCTCGACGAGCTGCGCAGGCGGTGGGATGAGGAACGGCAGAAACTCAAGAACCTCGTGCAAATGTATAAGGACAAGGCCGCGTTCAATGACGGAATGGCGAGCCGGTACCAGGCCGCGCAAACCCGGCTCGCACGCTTCGAAGCCGCAGGTCCCCCCGAGGAACAGCCGCGCAGACAGGATCTCGCTATGCGGCTCACGGGCGGACGCACGGGCAAGAAGGCGATCCAGTGCCGCGAGCTCGAGCTCACCGGGCTTATGTTCCCCTTCGACCTCGACGTTTGGTACGGCGACCGGGTCGCGATCCTCGGCTCGAACGGCTCAGGCAAGTCCCACCTGCTGCGGCTGCTCGCCGGGGGCGGCACTGACCCTGAGCCGGAAAACCGGCCGGGAACCGACGTCGTGATCGAGCCGGTGCCCCACGAGGGCACCGCGAAACTCGGCGCGCGCGTGCGGCCCGGCTGGTTCGCGCAAACCCAGGGCAGGCCCGACCTTGCCGGGCGCACGCTCCTCGACATTTTGCACCGCGGCGACGAGCACCGGCAGGGGCTCCCTCGCGAGCAAGCCGCTCGCGCCCTAGCCCGCTACGAGCTCGCGGGCGCTTCCGAGCAGGTGTTCGAGGCGCTCTCGGGCGGGCAGCAGGCCCGGCTGCAGATTCTGCTGCTGGAGCTCGGCGGCGCAACGCTGCTCTTGCTCGACGAGCCGACCGACAACCTCGACCTGGTTTCGGCCGAGTCGCTGCAGCAGGCGCTGCGCGCCTTCGAGGGCACCGTGCTCGCGGTCACGCACGATCGCTGGTTCGCGCGTGACTTCGAGCGGTTCCTCGTGTTTGGCGAGGACGGCGAGGTGACGGAATCGGACGTGCCGGTGTGGGGCGAGGGGCGGGTGAAGCGGCAGCGGTAAGGCTGAGCGAGGGCGATGGCCGGAGCGGCTATCGCCCTCGCCCGGTGGGCTCGAAGCTCCACAAGGCGACTACTGAGAAGGTGCTACTCGTTCTCGTGATGGTAGAACTCGGCCAGCCTCGCGGATGCGGATACGGATACGGATGCGGGTGCGGGTGCGGGTGCGGGGTCAAGCTGCGCAATCTCTTCGCCGGTCGCACCGATCCGCACGAGGAGCCGGTACATATGGAGCGGCAGCGCGGCACGAGGGGCGACCTGTTTGGGCCGCCCCGGTCGGGCTTCATCGAGCGGAGGGCGCAGTCCCAGCATTCATATTGGGAGACTGTGAGTTGGTCACGGAGAATGTGGGCCCAGACTCTTGCACCATAGGTAGTGCTATCGATTGGATTGGGGATCCTTGTCCGCAGGATGCGCCCGTCCCACAGCGCTAGCTCGTACGCGCGATGGTGCTTGACCGGCGTATCCGTCGCCCCGCGCACAATAGTCCAGTCTTCCGTCGTGCAGAAGACATCGTGGAGCTCGCGCGTAGGCGCTGGATACCTACTCAGACGCTACTCAGCAGGTCTTCCCACTCCTCGGCGTATTCTCGCAGAGAGGCGACGAGATCATCGATAGCTTCGTCAACGGTGAGGCCCTCTGAGACGAAGGGCCTGCTGCGAAGCAAGACGACCCAATGACCGCCATTCTTAAAGACTTCCGCGTGCGCGTCGAGCGTCGAGAGTCGAGAGTCGAGGCACGATAGTCCCGGAGCTGGTCTGCCTGCACTACGGCAGCAGTCCTCGCATGCCGGCGAATCACTACGGCCCGGCCTCGCTCGGCGGAGTCTAGAACAGCCCCGAAGCTCCTTCGCACTGAGGCCATCGAGTCGTAGTCTGGAACGATGAGGGGTATAGCGCGCCTTCCGAGATCACGAGATGCAAGCGCGCATCATGTACACGATGTACATGCCACGCCTGGGCGCTGAGAGAGCCTAGGAGAGCGCCGAATCCATCATCACAAGGTGTCCAACCGGCATGACGCCCCTAGGGATCCACGCATTCTCGCACTTAGAATGTGCGTATGAAAGTTCGCGGACCCGCGCTTCTGTTCGCCGCTTGGGCAATTCACGACATCGAGGAAGCTCTGACGTTCCCTGCCGCCTGCAACGATGCGGCTGACCGCACAGGAATCGACTGTCTCCGCATCGGCAAGCGTCAGTCTTGGACAGCCATCGGAATCATGGGCGTCATCGTTGGAGCAGCGTGTTGGCGAGGTCAGCGCACGGGTGGCCAGTCGATGTTGTATCGAGCCATCCTCGCCGGTCTCGAGGCGCACGTGTACACCCACCTCGCCGCGTCAATCGCAAAACGGGGCTACACCCCCGGAGTCGTCACCGCCGTGCCGGTTATGCTGCCGGGCGCGATTGCTGCGCGACGAGAGCTTCACCGATCCAACATTCCGCTACGAACACAAGACTTCATCATGGGAGCTTGTCTGCTGGTCCCCAGCGCGATGATTAGCCACGCTCTCGCGAGACTCGGCACAAGGAGCGCGCCGCGATGGGGTGACTCCGTCGACGCTTAGCGCTTCCGCTGGCACTTTGGGCAGAAGTGGCTCGACCGCCCAGCAAACGGCACCCGCTTGATGAGCCCGCCGCACCTGGGGCATGCTTCTCCCCCGCGACCGTACGCGTTCAGGGAGTGCGCAAAATAACCGGCCTGCCCGTTCACGTTCACGTACTGCGCGTCGAAGCTCGTGCCGCCCTCGGCGAGCGCCTGCGCGAAGACCTCGCGCATGTGGTGCAGCAGGGTAACGGCCCCTCGCTGCGAGAGCGAGGTGCCGGGTGTATCCGGGTGCACGCGGGCGCGCCAGAGTGTTTCGTCGGCGTAGATGTTGCCGACGCCGCTCACGAGCCGCTGGTCGAGCAGCAGCTTCTTCGCGCCGACCGATCGGGCGCGGATCGCCGCGACGAAGGCCTCGTCGTCGAAGTGCTCGTCGAGCGGGTCGCGCGCGATGTGCGCGGCCTGCGCCGGGATCGTGCCGGGCGCGGCGTCAACGAGTTCGTCGATCGCGAGCGAGCCGAAGAGCCGCTGGTCTGAGAAGTCGAGCCGCAGCTCGCCGTGTTCGGGGTGTTCGATCCAGGTGCGGATGCGCACGTGCCGGTCGTCCGCGGCGTCCGTCGCACGGAGTAGCATCTGACCACTCATGCCGAGGTGGGCAAGCAGCGCACTGGAGGGTTCGGGGAGCGCAGCGCCAGCGCCAGGCAAGGAAACCCCGCCTCCGCTCTCCCCCCGAATCGGGATCCACATGAACTTCCCGCGCCTGAGCGGGGCGGCAAGCACTCGGCCAGTCATCCGCCGCTCGAAGTCGGCGGCGCGGCGGCGGCCTGCCTCCGCAGACAGGGTGCGGCCGTGGCCGCCCTCGCCGGGGGCGGAGCCCGGCACCTCGCCGAGCGGGGTGTGACGCTTCAGGGCGCGCGGATCCATCACCTCGACGGCGATCACCCGCGCGCCGGTGACGGCGGGGGCAAGCCCCGCGCGCACCACCTCAACCTCGGGAAGCTCGGGCACGGCTAAGCCTTGGGCGCTCGGGCGGAACGGGGCTTTCGCGCGGCACGCAGTGCGCGCAGCTGAGCGGCAGCGTCGCGCGCGGCGGCGAGTTCGGCAACCTTCTTGCTCGTGCCCTCGCCGCGGCCGGTCACGTCACCGAGCTGCACGGTCGACGCGAACACGCGGGCGTGGTCGGGGCCGGTGCCGACGGTGTCGTAGGCGGGATGCGAGAGGCCGCGGGCGGCGGCCTCCTTCTGCAGCGTCGTCTTCGGGTCGAGCACCTCGGAGAAGCGGTCGGGGTCGTCGAGCAGCGGATCAATGAGCTGCAGCACGAACTCTGCGGCGATCACCGAGTCGGTTGACAGGAACACCGCGCCGATCACGGCCTCAACCGTGTCCGCGAGGATCGAATCCTTGTCGCGCCCGCCAGTCTGCTCCTCGCCCTTGCCGAGCTTGAGTTCGGCTCCCAGCGAGAGCCCGCGCGCTACCTCCGCGAGCGCCACGGTCGACACGAGCGCGGCGCGGCGCTTCGCGAGTTCACCCTCGGTGAGCTCGGGGTAGTCGCGATACAGCTTGACCGTGACCGCCTGCCCGAGGATCGAGTCGCCGAGAAACTCCAGGCGCTCGTTGTGCGGAGCGGCCCCGTGCTCGTAGGCCCACGAACGATGCGTGAGCGCGAGTTCGAGCAGCTCCGGGTCTACCGCAACGTCGAACGCGTGAAGAAAGCCGCCGGTCGCGCCCTGAGGCACGCCCGACGGCTCTTCGTGTTCGCGTCGCGGGAGTGAAGATTCATTCCCCGTCACGGGTAAGTCTTACGCGTCAGCTACGCGACGACCCTTGTATTCGAGGAACAGGGGGGTGCCCTGCGAATCCTCGACCACGCGGGCACGGTGCGGGAGGCTGTACACGGTCTTGCCGTTCTCGACGGTCTTGACGAGTGCGGGTACCGCAGCCTTCCACGCCGAACGGCGGTGGCGGGTGTTCGAACGCGACATCTTGCGCTTGGGAACAGCCATGATGCTCTCTTTCCTAGTTACTCTCAGATTCGGGCACACCCGAACCAGATGATTCTACAGCATTGAAGTTAGCCAGTGCCGCCCAACGCGGGTCTGTGTCCACATTAGTCGCCATCGCAGCCTCGGCATCGCGCAACTCGCCGGACTCGGGATCGAGACCCGGACAGTCCGGACGACACACAGGCTGGAACGGCAGTGCAAGCACTACCGCGTCTCGGAGCGGGGGTTCAAGATCCACGTGATCACCGTGAACCCCATACTCGTCGGCCTCCGTAGGAGTATACGCGAAAAGTTCCTGGAATTCGACTTCAAACGGCGAGGTGAAATCTTCGAGGCAGCGACCGCACTCTGCGTGCATGGTCGAATAGGCCGTCGCAGACACCAGAATGCCCTCGTGCACGGACTCGAGCCGCACGTCGAGCTTGAGGTTCTCGCCGGCCGGGATCGAGGCCAGGGCCTCACCAAAACGGTCAGGAACGACGATGTCGAGCTCGCGCTCGCGCATCTCGCCCGGACGGTTCATGATGTCGCGGACGCTCTCTTCGTACAGGCGCGCCATTATGCGGGCCTCGTCGTCGCGAGGAAGCGTGCAACTGCGGGCGGCACGTAGGGGCTCACGTCGCCACCGAGCGACGACACCTGCCGCACGAGCGTACTGGAGACGTGGGCGTGCGCGGGCTCCGGCAGCATGAATACGGTCTCGACATTGGCGAGGCTGCGGTTCATGAGCACCATGGGCGTTTCGTAGGCGACGTCGAGCTGCGAACGGATGCCCTTCACGAGCACCGAAGCGCCAACCTCGGTGCAGTAGTCGACGAGCAGCCCGACGGACCACGAGGCAACGATGACGTTGTCAGGTGTCTCGGGGTCGTCGTCAAGCGACTGCTGAATCAACGCCATGCGCTCCGAGATCGGCAGCATCGCCGATTTACCGGGATTGTGGACGACTAGTACGTGGACCTCGTCGAACACCGCTGCAGCGCGGCGGATCACGTCGAGATGCCCGAGGGTGATCGGGTCAAACGACCCGGGAACCACTGCGATTTTGCTCATACCCTCTACAGTACGCGGTTGAGGTGCAAGAAACCCTATAGGCCGTGCTGCTTTGCAAAGATAACGGCGTGCACCCGGTCACGCAGTTGCAACTTCGCGAGAACCCGGCCCACGTGGGTCTTTACCGTTGATTCTGAGAGGAACAGTGAGGCACCGATCTCGGAGTTGTTCTTTCCGTCGGCGATCAGCCTGAGCACATCGAGTTCGCGCTCCGTGAGCTCGGCGAGTTCCGCGGCCAGCGGAGCGTCTGCCGCCTCGGCAGGCGCGGCGAAGAAGGAGGCCTGGGCACCGCCGCTCTCACGCAGCCGCTCCATCATGCGCGCTGTCACAGCGGGGGCCATCGCGGCGTCGCCGCTCGCGACGCGCCGAATCGCGTCGACCAGCTCGGTCGGGCGGGCATCTTTGAGGAGGAAGCCGCTCGCGCCTGCCTGGATCGCACCGATCGCATACTCGTCGAGGTCGAATGTTGTGAGCACGAGCACGCGGGTCGCGGGGAACTCGGCGGCGATGCGCTTCGTCGCCTCGATCCCGTTCATCCCGGGCATGCGCACGTCCATGAGCACGACGTCGCAGCCGCTGCCCTCTCCCGACAGCCGCGCGAGGGCAGCGAGTGCCTCTCCCCCGTCACCGGCTTCTGCGACGACCTCCATATCGGCCTCCGACATGAGGACCAGCCGGAAGCCGGTGCGGATCAGCTCCTGGTCGTCGACGAGCATGATTCTGATGCGGTTCGGATCGCTCACGATCACCCTTCTTCGTTCGAAACTGCGTGTGCCGGGCTCGTCACGGCCCGTGGGAAGAGCACGCGGAGCCGCCACCCTGGCTCGCCGATGACAGGCCCGGACTCGATCGTGCCACCAAAGACGCGAACGCGCTCGGCGAGGCCGGCGAGGCCGCGCCCCGATCCTACGCCCGTTGTGGGGCCCACAGTGTTCGCTGGCCGGCCATAGTCGCGCACTGTGATCGTCGACCCGGCCGCGTCTTCGGCGAGCGTGACGTCCACGCGGGCACCGGGGCCTGCGTAGCGCAGCACATTCGTGAGCCCCTCCTGCACGACGCGGAAGATCGCGAGGCCCTGGAGCCTGTCGTCGAGCCGCAACCCGCTGTCGCTGAGCGAGACCTTCAGACCCGCGTCTTCGAAGCCGCGTACGAGGCCGGGGATGTCTGAGATGCCAGGTTGCGGGGCCATGTCTGCGGCCTCGCTCATCTGGAGCGCGCCGAGGAGTCTGCGCATTTCGGTGAGCGCGGTGCGGCCGGTCTCGGCGCTGCGCCGCATCGCGTTCGCGGCCTCTGCCGGCGCGGTCTCAATAGCCCTCGCGCCGCCCTCGGAGAGCGCGATCATCACGGAGACTGAGTGCGCGACGATGTCGTGGATCTCGCGCGCGATTCTGGATCGCTCCTCAGCGACCGCAAGCTGCGCGAGCTGATCGCGCTCGCGGGCAAGCTGGTGCGCTCGATCGATGATCGCTTGGAGGTAGCGCCTGCGGTTACCGAGGTTGATACCGATGAGGAGCACCGCGAGCATCCAAATCGCGTCGAGGATCACGTTGGCGATCGTGACTGCCGGCGTATCCATGCCAAACACCGGCTCGATGTCAGGTATGTACGCGTTGATGATGCTGGCGGCGACGCCGATAGCGTAGGCGATCCACCCGGTGCGCACATCGCGATACACGGGCACCGCGTACAGCAAGAACCAGCTCGCGACGGCGTTGGCCACGAGCAGGGGTCCGCCGTCGGATACCAGTGAAATCGTGACGATGATGAAGCCGAGCAGGGGCGCACGTCGCCTGAGCAGCAGAGCAACTGTGCCCGCCGCGAGCCGCAGCGCGACGATCAGGGAGTAGACAGCGCCCGCAACCAGGTTGCCCTGCACCCGATCGAAGTAGAGCGTGAAGACGTCGAGCAGCGCGAGCGGCACCGCACCGATGAGGTAGCAAACGAGGATCGCGATATCGATCGCGCGCGGGTGCGCAGCGACCCAGCGCCGAATCGCCCCGGGGGGCCTGGGGAGGAACGCCTCAGAGTCGACTCTCGCGGTCTGATTCATCAGCGTTCCCCCTTTCACCCTCTCACCCTACTGGCGCTCCCCCGTGAGCGCCGCGCAGCGCAGCTACTTCGCGTCGCGCGTCTTCAGCACGAGCAGCCCGAGCGCCATCGGGACAACCGCCCACAGCGCGATCGCGAGCATGCCGACGAGGTAGGTCGGGTCGGTGTTCGTCGAGACGTCGCCCAGCGCGAGCGTGCTGCCGAGCGACATCGGCAGGAAGCTGCCGACGGTCGGAACCCACTCCCAGCCCGTCATCATGAGGAACTGCAGGCCGATGGGCAGCACAAACACGATGCCAGCAACGAGCGAGATGCCGCCCGCGGTCGAGCGGAGTGCCGCGGCGAAGCCGAAGCCGAGCAGAGCGATGCACACGAGGTAGACCACTGCGCCCAGCGCGCCGGTGAGTACCGGGTAGGAGAAGAGTTCTGCGCCGGCGGCGGGAATGAACAGCAGGCCGATCACGAGTCCGAGCACGACGAGCACGAGTGCGGTGACCGCTGCGATCACGGCGAGCACGATGGCCTTCCCGAAGAACATCGGGCTGCGGCGGGGAACCGCGGCGAGGCTCGAGAGGATCATGCCGCTCGAGTACTCGCTTGAGATCACGAAGACGCCGAGTACGCCAAAGATCAGGGCGAGGAACGGCGAGGCGAGGGTCGAAACCGTGAGCAGGTAGCTCTGGAGTGCATCGGCGGGCAGGGATGAGGGATCCATCCCGTCGTACGTGAACGTCGTCTTCATCGCCCACGCGCTGAGGAGACTCAGCCCGACGCTTGCGAGGAGCGTCACGAGCAGCGTGATGCGGATGGAGCGCAGCGAGGTGAGCTTGATCCGCTCAGATTTGAGGATGCCGCCGAAGCTCAGCGTCGGCGCGTGGCCCGAGCCCGCGAACGTCTGGCGGGTGGCCGGTGGTGTGTAGGTTTCAGAAGTCATGATGGGTCCAGTCCGTCGAAGGTGTGCGTGTGGTCGCGTGCCCGGCTCAGCCGGCCGCGTACTCGAGTTCGTCACGGGTGAGCTGAATGTAAGCGTCTTCGAGGCTGCCGGTGACCGGCGTCAGCTCGTGCAGCACGATGCTGTGCAGCGCCGCGACCTGGCCGATCTCGGCGGCGGTGACGCCCGTCGCCGAGAAGCCGGCGCTGTCGCCGCGGTCGAGCGGCTGTAGGTCAACATCGCTGCGCCCGGTGAGCACGAGCGAGGCAAGCTCAGCGGCCTGGGGGCTGCGCACCGTCACCCGCGTGGTCCCGTTGCCGACGAAGTCCGCGATGGGGGCGTCTGCGACGACGCGACCGCGTCCGAGCACGATGACGTGGTCTGCAGTCTGGGCCATCTCGCTCATGAGGTGGCTCGAGAGCAGCACCGTGCGGCCCTCGCTCGCGAGGTGACGGAGAAGATTGCGCACCCAGAGCACGCCATCAGGATCGAGGCCGTTCACTGGCTCGTCGAGAATGAGCACCTTCGGGTCGCCGAGCAGCGCGGCTGCGATGCCGAGGCGCTGCCCCATGCCGAGCGAGAAGCCGCCGACGCGCTTGCCCGCGACGGGCTCGAGCCCGGTGAGTTCGATGACCTCGTTTACCCGCTTGTCCGAGATGCCGTGCGTTGCGGCGAGCGCGCGCAGGTGGCTGCGTGCGCTGCGGCCGGGGTGCACACCCTTCGCGTCGAGCAGCACGCCGATCTCGGCGAGCGGCGCGCGGAGGCTTTCGTAGCGCTGGCCGTTCACAGTGACGGTGCCTGCGGTCGGCTTGTCGAGGCCCACCATGAGCCGCATGCTCGTTGACTTGCCTGCGCCGTTCGGCCCGAGGAAGCCGGTGACCTGGCCCGGCTTAATGGTGAAGCTGACATTGTCGACGGCTTTCTTCGCACCGTAGTGCTTGGTAAGCCCGCGAGCCTCGATCATGGTGTCTCCTTATGAGAGGGGTGAATTGTCAGAAGTAACGCCTGTGCTTTCAGCTTAGAAAGCACCGCGCGATTCTGTATCCCCCTGGAGTATCAACCCCGTAGTACCTGGGTACCGTGCGCCGCGCTCCTCGGTCGCCCGATTTGGCTAGGACTTCGCGAGGTTCTCCAGGTGTTCCTCCTCGCGGGCAATTGTCGCGGCCAGGCCGGGGTGGCCGGCGAGCGTCGGGTCGCTGTCGAGCAGCGCACCGGCGAGTTCGCGGGCGTGCACGATGAGTTCGCCATCGTGGGTGACCCGCAACAGCTTTAGGGTCGACCGACCGCCCGACTGCGCGGTTCCGAGAATATCCCCCTCGCGGCGGAGTTCGAGGTCGATCTCGGCGAGCACGAAGCCGTCGCCCGTCGCCGCGACCGCCTCGATCCGCTCGCGCGCGGTGGTTCCCTGCTCGGCGGTGCTCATCAGCAGGCAGAGTCCGGGGTGGGATCCGCGCCCCACACGGCCACGAAGCTGGTGCAGCTGCGACACCCCGAAGCGATCCGCGTCGCGCACAATCATGATTGACGCGTTCGGCACGTTCACGCCGACCTCGATGACGGTGGTCGCGACGAGCACGTGGATCGCGCCCGCGGCGAAGTCACTCATGACCCGATCCTTTTCGGGCCCGGCCATGTCTCCCGTGAGGGCTTCGATCCGCAAGCCGGCGAACTGCGGCATCGCGCGGATCTCAGCGACGGAGTCGGTGACGTTAGCAAGCGGGCGCTGTGCTGCAGGCTCGCTCGCCTGGGTCTCTTCGACCTCCGTGCTCTCCCCCTCCTCGAGGCTCGGCGTCGCACCGCCTGAGATCGCGGGACACACGACATAGATCTGCCGCCCGGCCGCGATGTCTTCCGCGGCCCGCGCCCAGACCCGTGCGGCACGGTTCGGCATCTCAAGCTCCGGCACAACGAAGGTCTCAATGCCGAGCCTGCCCGGCGGCAGCTCGCGAATCGTGAGCGTCTCAAGATCACCGAACGCGGTGAGGGCGACGGTGCGCGGGATCGGCGTCGCCGTCATCGCCAGCACGTGCGGCTGCGCGCCCTTCTGCCTGAGGGCCTCGCGCTGATCCACCCCGAAGCGGTGCTGCTCATCAATGACAGTGAGCCCGAGGTCGTAGAACGTCACGCCCTCACTCATGAGAGCGTGCGTGCCCACCGCGATCCGCGAGTTCCCAGACGCGAGCGAGAGCAGGGCACGCCTGCGCTCGGCGACGGGCATCCGCCCGGTCACCAGCACTGGGTTCAGCGCAGCAGCCAGGTCGGGGCCAAGCGACTCCACGACCGAACGGAAGTGCTGCGACGCGAGCACCTCGGTCGGGGCGAGCAGGGCGCTCTGGCCGCCCGTCTCCGCGACCTGCAGCATTGCGCGCAACGCCACGAGCGTCTTACCCGAGCCGACCTCGCCCTGGAGCAGCCGATGCATGGGGTGTGGGCGCGCGAGCTCCTCTGCGATCACCGCGCCAACCTGGCGCTGGTCACCGGTGAGTTCAAAGGGAAGAGTCGCGTCGAAGCCCGCGAGCAGCGGCCCGGCCGGGCGCGGAGTGCTTGGCTCGGAGGCCTGCTGCCGCCTGCGGTGGAGCAGCGCGAGCTGCAGCTCGAACGCTTCACGAAACTTCAGGCTGCGCTGTGCGTCGCGCCAGTCGCTGTCGCGGCGCGGCCGGTGGGCCCCCTCAAACGCGGCACCGAGCGAGAGCAGCCCCTCGGCCCGCAGCAGCTCCGCGGGAAGCGGATCCGGCACCTCCGACAGCGCATCGAGCACCATCTCGGCCGCGCGCGCGATCGTCCAGCTCGGCATCTGCGCCGTTGCCGGGTAGATCGGCACCGGCTTCTCAGCCCACGCCTTCGCAGCCGCTTCCTCGAGCTGCGCGGCCCCAGGCACCTCATCATCGGAGTCGAAAAACTCGTAGTCGGGATTCTGCAGTTGATAGGCCCCGCGATACTCGGAGACCTTGCCCGCGAAGATCCCCTGCCGGCCCTTGCGCAGCTGCTGCAAGCGGAAGGGCTGGTTGAAGAACGTGAGCGTGAGCGTGCCCACACCGTCAGTGATCTGCGCCTCAATAATCGATCCACGACGCCGCTGCATTTGCCGGGAAGTCGCGCGGAGCACCTGCGCAACGACCGTGACCTGTTCTCCAACGGGGAGACCCTGCAGCGGGGTAAGCTCACCGCGGCGAGAGTACTTACGCGGCAGATGCCAGAGCAGTTTCTCGACCGTCGTGATCCCGAACGCCTTCTCGAGCGGCTTCGCGCTGCGGCCACCGATGACCCCGCTCAGCGGTGAGTCGAGCGTTACCTGTGCCATGTACCCAGGCTAGCGCGCTCACCCTAGATTTCCGGGAAAGCGACGGTAGTCTGAGGGGGTGTCAGAACTCAACAGCCGCCGAGTGCATCTCGCAACCGTTCCAAACTTTCGTTCGCTTGGCGGGCTCCCTGTTGCAGGGGGCACCGTCGCTCCGGGCATGATTTTCCGCTCGGCGACCCTCGGCTCGCTGTCCGCAGCAGACAGCGCGACGCTCGTCGACCTCGGCATCCGCCGTGTCGCTGATTTCCGCACCGCCGGCGAGCGCGAGAGCGCGCCCGACGTCTTGCCCGACGATGTCGAGGGTGTCGTGTTCGACGTGCTCGGCGACCAGCCGAGCAGCATGGCGGCGAGCCTCGCTCACATTGGTATGCCGGGCGACGATTCCGAGATGACCCCCGAGGCCGCAGCCGCAGCCGCCCGCGGCATCGCCGACGCACTCGGCGAGGGGCGCGGAATCGCGCTGCTACAGGACTCCTACCGTCAGTTCGTCGAGACCGATTCTGCGCGCACCGCTTACCACGGCTTCTTCGCCGCGCTCACCGAGGAGGGCGAGTACCGGCCAACGCTGTTCCACTGCTCGGCGGGCAAGGATCGCACCGGCTGGGCTGCTGCCGTCTTCCTGCTGCTACTCGGCGCGGACGAGGCTACCGTGCTCGAGGATTACCTCCTTACGAACGTCGACATCATGCCGATGGTCGAGCCGATGCTCGCGAAGGCGGAGGCCAACGGGCTCGACCCCGAGATGCTGCTGCCAGTGCTCACCGTGCAGCCCGAAATGCTGGGCGCGGCACTCGCGGCGATGCGCGCCGAATACGGCACAGTCGAGGAGTACTTCGTGCGCGGACTCGGGCTCGAAGAGGACCGCCTGCGGGTGCTCCGTGACCGCTTTATCGCGGCGTAGCGCATGACACGGATTATCGCGGGTCGGGCGGGTTCGCTCAGGCTCGAGGTCCCCAAGGCCGGCACGCGCCCAACGAGCGACAGGGTGCGTGAGGCGATCTTCTCCGCGCTCGAGTCGTGGGGCGCGATTGAGGGTGCGCGCGTGCTCGACCTGTACGCAGGGTCGGGAGCGCTCGGACTCGAGGCGGCGAGCCGCGGGGCTGCCTCGGTGACGCTTGTCGAGAAGCATGCGCAGGCGGCGGGGGTGGCCTCGCGCAACGCCCGAACCGTGCTGCAGGCGTGGCAGGGGGGCAAGGCCGGGGCTGCGCCAACAATCGACATCGAGCGCCACTCCGTGCAGACGTTCCTCGATCGGGAGCTGGCGCGCGGTGAGGCGTCGGCTCGCTGGGACGTCGCGCTGCTTGATCCGCCCTACGATCTTGACGACGCGGCGCTCACGGAGAACCTCACGGCGCTTGCGCCGCTGCTCTCTCCAGACGCGCTCGTGCTCGTGGAGCGCAGCAGCCGCTCCCCCGAGCCGACGCTGCCCGCGCTTCTCGCGCCGATCCGCAACCGCGCCTACGGCGAGACCGTGCTCTGGTGGTCTGAGCTCGCCTAGCCGCGTTTCTGCTGCCCGGCTGGCCTGCTGCACTCCTTACTGACCCGTTTTTTCTCGTGCGAGCCTTCCGCGGGGTGGATTCGGCACCGCAAGGAAAAATCGGGTCAGAATGGATTGGGTGGCTGGGCTGCCGCGGGCGCTCCGCGGCCTTGCCATGAGGGCGGGTGAGCCCGGGCCGTGTGCGTTGCGCAGCTCACAAGTTGCTCAAGTTGGGCCGCGTGTTGTGGCTTTCTGCTGGGTCCGGCAATGCCGCGCTCACCACACCAGTCATACCAGTCACACCAGTGGTCAATTTGCGCCAAAAACTACGCGATTCGGTGACATTTCTGGCGCAGACTGACCACTAGTTCAGCAGCATTGCCGGACTCACGGAAACGCCAGAACAACAAGGCCCACCGACCGCAGCCCCGAACCCAGATGTCGGCAGGCGACCCCGCGCCCGTCCTCTCCGACCCCAGTTTTCTCGTGCGCGTCTTGTTCGGACTGTGCACGGGTCGGAATGAATTAATCGGGGCAGGGAGGATGTAGGGGCTCGGCGCGCAGACACGGGCGGCCAGGATGCAGAAACGGCGGGGCGCCGGAGAGAAATCTCTCCGACACCCCGCCGTTTCGGGCTCAGCGCGGCTTAGCGCGGGATGAGCGTGTACTTCGTCGAGAGGAACTCGTGGATTCCCTCGAAGCCACCCTCGCGGCCGATGCCCGACTGCTTGAGGCCACCGAAGGGTGCCGCAGCGTTCGAGACGAGGCCGGTGTTCAGGCCCATCATGCCGGTTTCGAGCTTCTCGATCATGCGGTGTCCGCGAGCGATGTCCTCAGTGAAGACGTAGCTGACGAGGCCGTACTCGGTCGCGTTTGCGAGCTCGACTGCCTCTTCCTCGGTCGAGAAACGGATGATGCCGAGGACCGGTCCGAAGATCTCCTCGCGCATGATCGCCGACTGCGGGCTGAGCTTGTCGATGACGGTCGGCTGGAAGAAGTAACCGGGGCCGTCGATCGCTTCGCCACCGGTGATGATGGTGGCGCCGGTCTCGACTGCGTCTGCGACGAGGCGAGCCGTGTTTGCGACGGCCTTCTCCTCGACGAGCGCGCCGATGTCGTTGCCCTCTTCAGCGCCGCGGCCGATGCTCATCGCCGACACCTTCTCGCCGACGCGACGAGCGAACTCGTCAGCGACCGACTCGTGCACGATGATGCGGTTCGCAGCGGTGCAGGCCTGGCCGATGTTGCGGAACTTCGCAAGCAGCACGCCCTCAACAGCCTTATCGAGATCCGCGTCTTCGAAGACGACGAACGGGGCGTTGCCACCCAGCTCCATCGAGGTGCGGAGCACGTTCTGCGCAGCAGCCTGGAGCAGCGTCACGCCGACCGGGGTGGAGCCGGTGAACGAGAGCTTGCGCAGGCGGGTGTCGGAGAGGAGTGCGCTGGACTGCGCGCTCGACTTCGAGGTCTGCACGACGTTCACGACTCCGGCGGGAACGCCGGCATCCTCGAGCAGCTGCGCGAAGAACATTGTCGTGAGCGGGGTGAGCGCTGCGGGCTTGATGACGACGGTGCAACCAGCCGCGAGCGCCGGAGCGATCTTGCGGGTCGCCATTGCCAGCGGGAAGTTCCACGGCGTGATGAAGTAGCAGGGGCCCACGGGGATGTGCGAGACAACCATGTTGCCGGTGCCCTCGGGGTTCTGACGGTAGTCGCCGCGCACGCGCACAGCCTCTTCCGAGAACCAGCGGAGGAACTCGCCACCGTAGTTCACCTCGCCACGTGCCTCAGCGATGGGCTTGCCCATCTCCATGGCCATGAGCAGCGCGAACTCTTCCTTGCGCTCCTGCAGCAGGTCGAATGCGCGGCGCAGGATGTTCGAGCGCTCGCGCGTCGACGTTGCTGCCCACTCGTCCTGCACGGCCACGGCCGAGTCGAGTGCGCGCACTGCGTCTTCGACGGTTGCGTCGGCGATGGTCTTGATGACCTCGCCGGTTGCGGGATCGCGGACGTCAAACGTCGCGCCCGAGGTGGAGTCTTCCCACTTGCCGCCGATCGAGAGCCCGGAGGGGACGCGGTCGAGGAGTTCTTGTTCGTTGGGCTTGAGAGCCATAACGGTCTGTCCTTTCAGCCTAAAAATACTTCGAGCGTGGAGCTACGAACTAGTTTGCTGCCAGCGCGTCTGCGACGATCTGCAGCGCCTCGCGGAGCAGCTCGTCGGAGATCGACAGCGGCGGGAGGAAGCGTACGACGTTGCCGTAGGTGCCGCAGGTGAGGAGGATGACGCCCTCGTTTGCTGCGTGCTTCGCGATAGCGCCGGTGAGTGCGGCAGCCGGGGTCTTCGAACCCGACTCGACGAACTCAACTGCCATCATTGCGCCGCGGCCACGGA
Source organism: Leucobacter sp. BZR 635 (assembly GCF_048061935.2). NCBI lineage: Bacteria > Bacillati > Actinomycetota > Actinomycetes > Micrococcales > Microbacteriaceae > Leucobacter > Leucobacter sp. BZR 635. The sequence goes on from NZ_JBLUNZ020000046.1 coordinate 47,093, forward strand.
TGTCGCCGATGCGGTCGTCGGTCTTCTGGAGCTCTGCGAAGAACTCGGTGATGATTGCACCGATCTCGTTTGCGCGAGCTGCGAGGTTTTCCTTCTCGTAGGTGTCGATCGTTGCGAGCGCTGCTGCACACGAGATCGGGCTGCCGGTGTAGGTGCCGCCAAGGCCGCCTGCGTGCGCGGAGTCCATGATCTCGGCGCGGCCGGTTACTGCCGACAGCGGAAGGCCGCCTGCGATGCCCTTCGCGGTGGTGATGAGGTCGGGAACAACGCCCTCGTGATCAGCTGCGAAACGGTCGCCGGTGCGGGCGAAGCCGGTCTGCACCTCGTCGAGGATGAAGACGACGCCGTTGGCGGTTGCCCACTCCTGGATCGCGGGGAGGAAGCCTGCTGCGGGAGCAATGAAGCCACCCTCGCCCTGGATCGGCTCAATGATGATCGCCGCAACGTTCTTCGAGCCAACCTGCTTCTCGATCTGCGTGAGCGCAACCTCGGCAGCGTCGATGCCCGAGAGGCCATCGCGGTACGGGTACGAGGTGGGAACGCGGTAGACCTCGGGAGCGAACGGGCCGAAGCCGTCCTTGTACGGCATGTTCTTTGCCGTCATGCCCATGGTGAGGTTGGTGCGACCGTGGTAGGCGTGGTCGAAGACGACGACTGCGTCACGCTTGGTGTAGTGGCGCGCGATCTTGATCGCGTTCTCCACTGCCTCGGCGCCCGAGTTGAAGAGCGCGGAGCGCTTCTCGTAGTCACCGGGGGTGACCTCGTTGAGCTTCTCTGCGACGGCGATATAGCCCTCGTAGGGGGTGACGGTGAAGCAGGTGTGGGTGAACTGCTGGACCTGCGCGGTGACTGCCTCGACAACGGCCGGAGCCGAGTTGCCGACGCCGGTCACGGCGATGCCCGAGCCGAGGTCGATGAGCGAGTTGCCGTCAACGTCAACCATGACGCCGCCGCCTGCGGCAACGATGGAGACGGGGAGTGCGACGCCGACGCCAGCGGCAACCGCTGCGTTCTTACGTGCGAGCATCTCCTGCGACTTCGGGCCGGGGATGCTGGTGACGAGCTTGCGCTCCTGCGGGAGTGAGGGTCCGCCGGTGAGAGTCATGGATGTCTCCTTACGTTGTGTGGTGGGGGCGCGCGGCGGGTATTCCTCCGCGCGACTGATACCTCTCAGGATACGAGTCGCAGCCTCCGAGATGAGATGCCATAATGGCGATTGATGATGCAATATTTCGCCGAACCGGCAATTCACTCCTGGATCGATCTCGACACGCTACTGCGCGACTACGAGCTCGGCCTGGTTGTCGTGGCCGGCGGCGACGATAACACCGGCGCACGCACGGTGCAGTGGGTGCACTCGAGCGACCTCACAGACCCCACGCCGTTCCTCACGCCGCGCACCGTGCTGCTCACCACCGGGGCGCAGTTCAAGACGACGCTGGGCCTGCGCGCGGCGGAGGCGTACGTCTCGCGGCTCGTTGCCGCCGGCACGACCGCGCTCGGGGTGGGTGTCGGCATCAAGTGGGATCGGATCCCGCCCACGCTCGTCGAAGCGTGCGAGCGTCTGGGCCTCCCCCTCATCCGGGTACCGTACGACACGCCCTTCATCGCGATCACGCGGGCGGCAGCGCGGCTCATCGACGCCGCCGTCCACGCGCAAACCATCGACAGGCTCACGAGCACACACTCGCCACGATCCACGACGGCTGAGCGATCCATCGCCGCACTTGCCGCCGCGGTCATCAAGCTGCTGGTTGCCGGCCACAAGGGCCTCGCTGAGGACATCGCCGGGCCGTTACTGCCGCGGCTGCCGCGCGGGCAGGTGTCGGTCATCGCGCTCGCGGGGAGCCACCCCGGCCTCGATCTCACAGCGCTCGGCGACGGTCACGCGGCGGGGCTCGTTGACGGCAGGCTACTGCTCGTCTGCGAGGCCGCCAAGATTCCCGCCGCGAAGAAGTTGGTGCGCGGTCTGCCAGGCGGGTTGTCTGAGCGCGGGGCGCTCGACGACCTGGGCGAGCTCGTCGCGCAGGCGGATCGGGCACTCGAACACGCGCTCTCCGAGGCGCTCCCGCCCGATCCCGCGGCGAGCAGTCGCGCGGCAGGTAGCGGCGCGGGAAGCACCGGAACCGGAGCCCCGCTCCGCGGCAAGCTCGTCGAATACCGGCCCGCCATGCACGCGGGGCTCCTGCAGCTCATCGGCCAAAGCCAGGACGCTCGCCGCCGCGCCACGGGCTTCCTCTCGCCGGTGCGCACGCACGACCTGCGCCACGGCGACGAGATCGAGCGCAGCCTTGAAGCCTGGCTGCGCCACAACGGTCAGCTCTCACCGGCGGCGGAGGAGCTCGAGATCCACCGGCACACACTGCGCGCGCGGATCCGCACGGCAGCGAGCCTGCTGCAGCGCGACATCGACTCCCCCGACACTCGCGCCGAGCTGTGGACCGCTCTGCGGATCCTCAGCCCAGCGCACCTGCCTACGCAGCCGTGAAGGTGGCCTCGACCTGCACGCTCACCGAGATCTGGCCAACGGTCACCTCAGGGGCCGCAGCGGCGGCCATCGCGAACCGCGCGTCGCCCATGGGCGAGGGCCCGCCACCAGAGCGGCCGTCGCGTAGCGACACGAGGGTGAGGGCGGGTGCCTCGATCGCCTCGGCGAAGTCCTCGGCGGCAGCGCGGGCATCCTTCACCGCTGCGCTGCGCAGGTTCCGGGTCCACTCATCGCGCAGCTCTGCGCCCAGCTCCCACTGCACCCGAACATCCGCTCCGCTCTCGGTGAGCTCGGCGGCGACCTCACCGACGCGGTCGAGGGCGGTCAGCACGATCCGCACGCTTGCGTGTGCCTGGTGCTCAACCACGTTGTCGCCGCGCTCGTCGCGCCACGAGTTCGAATAGGTCGACACGGGGTCGGCGACATAGTGGATCGCCGCGCCCTCGGCCACGAGCGCCTGCGCGCGCCGAACGAGCTTGGCATGGGCCTCGTTCGCGGCCTGCAGCGCGGTTTCGCGTACGGCGTCGCGCTGCGAGGCGGATGCGTAGATGTCGGCCTGGTCTGCGGGAACTCGGGCCTCGGCTGATCCGGTGACGGTGATCTGGGTCATGCGGTCTCCCTCAGTTGTGGGCCCGAGCCCTCAGGGCAGGCGCAGGCGGGTCACTACTCAGCAGCGTCGCTACTCAGCGTTGCGGGGTTGTTGAGTGTGGTGAGCTTATTGTAGGGATCCCAGCCCCTCGGGGTATAGGGCGACCCGCCAACTGTGATGCTTTCACCAGCTGCGGCATGCACCTCGCCGATCGCGACAAAGCCGCCGGGGAGCTGGGTGCCCCGCGGGAAGCACGCGAGCAGGCCGTGGTCTTCGCCGCCGTCGAGCATGGCCCGCAGCGGCACCTTGATCCCCTGTTGGGCCTCGAAGCCGGCGAGGAGCAGCTCGGGGCTGAAGTCGATCCGCACCCCGGAGGCCCGCGCGAGCCGATCGGCGTCGAGTGAGAGCCCGTCAGAGACGTCCATCATGGCTGTCGCCCCCGCTTCGCTCGCGAGGATGCCGTCGTGGATCGGTGCGCGCGGCGCGAACTGCGCGGAGAGCTCGGCGGAGTGAGTGTTGCGGAGCTCGGCGAGCCCGATCGAGTGTGCTGTTCCGTCTGCGTCGGCGCAGTGCTCGAAGAGCAGCGAGAGCCCGAGCCCCGCGAGCCCGAGCACCCCCGAGTACGCGACTGTGTCGCCGGGCTTCGCCCCGTTGCGCGTCACGGGCGTGCGTCGTTCGAGGTCTCCGATGGCGGTGACTGCGGCGGTGAGCACGGGGGCCTGTCCGAGATCGCCTCCGACGACTCCGCACCCGGGGGCGAGCTCGCGACAGGCGGCGTCGAGGCCGCGGGAGATTTCTTCAAGCAGCGCGACGGGGGTGCTCTTGGGGCAGGCGAGCGCGACCGTCAGCGCGGTCGGGCGGGCCCCCATTGCTGCGACGTCGGAGAGGTTGGTCGCCGCGAGTTTCCAGCCCAGGTCGAAGCCCTCGTGCCAGGCGAGCCGAAAGTCGGGGCCCTCAATCATCGTGTCGGTCGTGATTGCGACATCGCCGACGCTCGCGAGCACCGCGCAGTCGTCTCCGGGCCCGATACTCGCAGCCCGAGCAGCCCCGAGCTGCGCCAGGATGCGCGCGAGCACGCCAGATTCGCCGAGTTCTCCCACAGTCATCACTCCCCTACGGTACCGCGTGCGTCAGGGAGAAGGGGCGGGGCACGGGGCGGGGTACGGGGGCGGGCTACGGGGGCGGGCTACGGGGGCAGGGCAAGCAGGAGCTGCGGGGCAAGCAGGAGCTGCGGGGCAAGCAGGAGCTGCCGAGCAAGCCGACCCGGACTGGCGGCCCGTTCCGCCCGCCCAGCGCTCAGCCTGCCCCACGCTCAGCGCTCTCCCGGTTCTCCCGAGCGCCGGCGGGTAGGCTTACAGCGTGAAAGCTCGTGCAGTTCGTTCCAGCGCCCTCATTCTCGCAGCCGGGGCCATCGCGATGACCCTCAGTGGTTGCGCGACCGATGTTCCGATGGAACCTGCTCCCGACGCGAACAACCCCGCCTGCGCCGATGTCATCGTGCGCTTGCCGTCCTCGGTCGACGGCCTCGACAGGCGATTCACGAACGCGCAGGCGACCGGCGCATGGGGCGATCCCTCGAGCGTGCTGCTCTACTGCGGCATCGAGCCGAGCGGCCCGACAACCGATAGCTGCGTGACGGTCAACGGCGTCGACTGGATCATCGACGACTCACGCGCCCCGCTCTTCCGTTTCGAGGCCTACGGCCGCAACCCGGGGCTCGAGGTGATTGTGAACGCTGATGAGGGCGTGAGCGGCACCAATGTGATCACCGAGCTCAGCGGCTCGGTGTCAAAGCTGCCGCAGGAGCGCAAGTGCACCGCGATCACCGACAGCATCGACGACTCGCAGTTCGGCGACCAGCCCCAGACCGACGTCGCGCCCGACGCCAAGCCCAAGGACGAGGGATAAACAGCCGCGCGAGGACGTCAGCCCGCGCGAGCAGGTCAGTCCGCGCGGGCACTTCAGTCTACGCGGGCTAGTACGCTGGGCGCTTCTCGAGCGCGAGCTCAATGAGCTCGGTGATGAGCGCGGTGTAGCCCAGCCCGGAGGCCTCCCAGAGCATCGGGTACATCGATGCCGGCGTGAAGCCGGGCAGCGTGTTGATCTCGTTGAGCACGGGGCCGTTCTCGGTGAGGAAGAAGTCGATGCGCGACAGCGAGCGCGCCTGCGTGCCCTCGAACGCGCGCACAGCGGCGTCGCGGATCGCGGTGAACTCCTCTGGCGTGACCTTTGCGGGCAGCACGAGTTCGACTCCCCCGGCACCGAGGTACTTCGCCTCGAAGTCGTAGAACTCGCGGCCGGTGACGACGATCTCGCCGAGCACGTCGCTCGTGCGGGTCGGCTGGCCTTCCCGGCCCTCGAGCACGGCGATCTCGACCTCGCGGCCGGTGATGCCGGATTCGACAAGCACCGTGCGATCCTCTGCGAACGCGATCTCGAGCGCCGCGGGGATCTCCGACGCCTCGGTGACGCGGCTCACGCCCACGGAGGATCCGGCGCGCGCTGGCTTCACGAACAGCGGGTACGTGAGCCCCTCGTCGAGGGTCGAGACGATTGCGGGGTCGCGATCCACCTCGCCGCGCGTGATGGTGCGCCAGGGAGCGACGGGGATCCCCATGCTCTGCAGCACAACCTTCACCAGGTGCTTGTCCATGCACAGCGCAGACCCGAGCACGCCCGAGCCGACGTAGGGCATATCGATGAAGTCGAGCATGCCCTGGATGGTGCCGTCTTCGCCGTAGGGGCCGTGGAGCGTCGGCATCACGGCGTCGACGTGACCGAGCGTGCTCAGCGAGCCGTCGCTCGACACGAGCGTCAGCGAGCGCGTGTCAACCGAGGCGGGCCAGATCACCCGGGTCCCGTTGTCGCGCACCTCGGGAAGCGCGGGCCCGTCGAGTCGGTAGTCGGCGAGGTCGTCCTCGTGCATGAGCACCATCGCGCCGCGCTTGGTGACGCCAACGAGCAGCACGTCGAAGCGCGCGCGGTCGATGGCGCGGAGGATCCCCGCCGCCGTCACGCAGCTGATGCCGTGCTCGCTCGACCGCCCGCCGAACAACAGTGCGATGGTTTGCTTGCGCTCCGCTGGTGCCTCATCTGCGGGGGCCTCATTCGCGGGCGTCTGATCTGCTGCCTGAACTGCGCTCACTTGGTGCGCTCCTTCCGGCGACCGAAGAACCGTCGCCACCCAGTCGTCGTTTGGCGGCCGAGCACGAGCTCGCGCCGCGGAATACCGTCCTCGGTTGCGAGGTGCGGGCCGAGGTTCTTCGGCTCCATCTCGCCGTCGAGCACCATGCCAACCTGCTGCACGATGGGCATCACGATGCCCTGTGCGTGTGCGATTTCAAGGATCGGGGCCACCGAGGTGATGCCCTCGGCGGTCTGCTGCATCTGCTCGCGGGTCTCCTCTTGCGAGTAGCCCTGGCCGATAAGCCGGCCAGCCGTGTTGTTCCGGGACAGCGGCGACTGGCAAGTTGCAATGAGGTCGCCGAGGCCTGCGAGCCCGGAGAGCGTGATGGGGTCACCGCCCTGGCCAACCGCAAACGCGGTCATCTCGGCGAGGCCGCGGGTGATGATCGAGGCCTTCGTGTTTTCGCCGTACCCCACCCCGTCGACGATGCCGATCGCGAGCGCGATGAGGTTCTTGAGTACACCGCCGAGCTCCGTGCCGACAACGTCGGTGTTCACGTAGGTGCGGAAGTAGGGAGCCGAGCAGGCCTTCGCGACCTCTTCAGCGATCTCCAGCGACGCGCACGAGGCGACGGCACCGGTGGGCTGCTCCTTCGCGATCTCGAGCGCGATGTTTGGCCCGGAGACGACGGCGATGCGCTCGGGCTCGAAATCGAGCGTGTCGTGGATGACCTCGCTCATGCGCATCGTCGTGGTGCGCTCGACGCCCTTCACGAGGCTCACGAGCACGCTCGTCGGCTCGAGGAACGGCTCGATGTCGAGGAGGTTCTGCCTGAGCGACTGGCTCGGCACGGCGAGGAACACGAGTCGCGCGCCGCGCAGCGCCTCTGCCAGGTCCGAGGTGGCCTTCAGGTTCTTCGGCAGGTTGATCCCGGGGAGATACTGGCTGTTGCGCTTCGCGACCTGAATCTCGTCAGAGACCTCCGAGCGGCGAGCCCAGACCGTGACGTCTGATCCGGCGTCGCAGAGCACCTTCGCGAAGGTGGTGCCCCAGCTGCCTGAACCAATGACCGCAACCTTCGCAGCGCGCTGCGCACCGCCCCGCGCGGCGTTCAAAAACGACCTGTTTCGTTCTGCTGGTGCTGCGTTGGATCCCAGCGCTCAGCCGGGGCCTTCTCGCCCCGCAGGCCCTCGAGCAGTGCAGTGATCGCGTTCATGAGCTTCGTTGTCGCCTCGTTAATCAGTTTCTGGTCGACATGGCGCCCCTTGAACTCGCTCATGTCGAGGGGTTCGCCAATGGCGACCTCGATGGTTTTGCGCGGAAACGGCTTGATCGACTTGCCGTAGCGCGGCATGAGCTCCTGGGTGCCCCAGTGTGCCGCGGGAATCAGCGGCACACCGCTCTCGAGCGCAAGCCGCACCGCGCCACTCTTGCCGCGCATGGGCCAGAGATCGGGGTCGCGCGTGAGCGTGCCCTCGGGGTAGACGACGACGCCGGCCTGGCTCTCGATGAGCTTGCTCGCCGAGCTGATCGGGTTGTCGAGCCCGGTGGATCGCATCGTGCCCGTACGCTCGACCGGAATCTGCCCGCTCTTGCGGAGCATCCAGCCGAACACCGGCACCTTGAACAGGCTGGCCTTCGTGAGGAACCTCGGCACGCGGCCCAGGTGCCACACGGCGACGCCCATCGCCACGGGGTCGATCTCGCTGAAGTGGTTCGGGGCCAGAATGAACGGCCCGGTCTTCGGCAGCGATGAGTTCGGCGTAAAGCGGTAACGCACCATCAGCGACCACACCGGCAACACCAGGCCCGCAAGCAGCCAAAACATAGAGGGCTTGCGTTTTTCGGCCCCCGGACGGTTTCGCAGCTTCACCGTTTTCGTCATACTTTGATTATCTCGCAATCCCGCGCACGCAACAGCATAGGCGCCGTGCGGCGCGGGATCCATCGCTGAGACTCGTCGGCCCGAACCGTTAGCCTTCGAACTGGAAATCAGCACCGAGCACGCGGAGCTTCTCGATGATGTTCTCGTAGCCGCGAGCAATAATGCCAATGTTCGACACCTTCGACTCGCCGTCGGCGATCAACGCCGCGATGAGGTAGCTGAAGCCGCCTCGCAGGTCAGGCACGACCACGTCGGCCGCGGTCAGCGGCGTCGGGCCAGTGATGACCGCTGCCTGCTCGAACTCGCGCCGCTTCACACGGCGTGCCTTATCGGCGAGCCCGTCCGGGTGCACCTCAATGGCGGCACCCATCTTGTTCAGGGCGTCGGTGAAACCGAAGCGATCCTCGTAGACGGTCTCGTGGATCGTCGACTGCCCGACGGCCTGCGTGAGCGCCACGATGAGCGGCTGCTGCCAGTCGGTCATGAATCCGGGGTGCACATCGGTCTCGATCGTGACCGGCTTCAGGTCGCCGCCGGGATGCCAGAAGCGGATCCCGTCGTCGCGCACGTCGAAGTCGCCGCCGACCTTGCGGTAGGCGTTCAGGAAGGTCATCATCTCTTCCTGCTTCACGCCGCCGACGAACACGTCGCCCTTGCTCGCGAGCGCGGCTGCTGCCCAGCTTGCGGCCTCGTTGCGGTCGAAGATGGCCTTGTGGTCGTAGCCGCGGAGCTCTTCGACGCCCTCAATGAAGATGACGCGGTTCGGCTCCATCGAGATGATCGCGCCCATCTTCTGCAGGATGCAGATGAGGTCGATGATCTCGGGCTCGATCGCTGCGTTGCGCAGCTCGGTCTGTCCCTCGGCGAGCACCGCAGTGAGCAGCACCTGCTCGGTCGCTCCGACCGACGGGTACGGCAGCTCGATGTTCGCGCCCTTCAACCCGTTCGGGGCGGTGAGGCTGATGCCGCTCGGCAGCTTCTCGACGACGGCACCAAACTCGCGCAGCGCGTCAAGGTGGAAGTCGATCGGGCGGTCGCCGATGCGGCAGCCACCCAGGTCTGGGATGAACGCCTCGCCGAGCCGGTGCAGCAGCGGGCCGCAGAACAGGATCGGGATGCGCGAGGAGCCCGCGTGCGCGTCGATGTCGGCCTTGTGCGCGACCTCGACGTTTGACGGGTCGAAGTGCCACTCGTCTGCGTCTTCACCCTTGGTGATGAGCACGCCGTGCAGCGCGAGCAGGCCTGCGACGACGCGAACATCAGAGATGTTCGGCACGTTGCGCAGCACGCTCGGGGTCTTGCCGAGCAGCGTCGCCACCATCGCCTTGGTGACGAGGTTCTTCGCCCCGCGCACCTCGATGCGGCCCTCGAGCGGCTTGCCGCCCTTGATGATGATCTCGTCTGAGCTCAGGCCTACCTTGGCACCCTGGTTCGCGTTGTCTCGCGCCAAGGCGTCATTCTCCGAGGTCTCCGGGTTCTCCGGGACAATCGGCTGTTCTGCGTTACTCACGTACGGGCCTCCCTAGGCGGTCTTCACGGGCAGCGTCTGCGGCATCCAGCTTGGACGACGTGCCTCAAAGTCGGTGATCGCCTGTTCATTACGAAGCGTCAAGGAGATGTCATCGAGACCCTCCATGAGACGCCACCGAGTGTAATCGTCGATATCGAACGAAACTGTCAGGTCACCGGCGGAGACCGTGCGGTCTTCGAGGTTCACGGTGACGGTGGTCTTGGGGTCGGCCTCGATGACCGCCCAGAGCCGCTCGACGTCTTCCTCTGACACCTGCGCGGCAAGCAAGCCCTGCTTGCCGGAGTTGCCGCGGAAGATGTCGGCGAAGCGTGCTGAGATAACGACCTTGAATCCGTAGTCGCGCAGCGCCCATACGGCGTGCTCGCGCGAGGAGCCGGTGCCAAAGTCTGGGCCGGCGATGAGGATCTCGGATCCCGTGAACTCCGGCTTGTTCAGCACGAAGTCGGCGTCTTGACGCCAGTGGTAGAAGAGGGCGTCGTCGAAGCCTGTCTTCGTGACCCGCTTCAAGAACACTGCCGGGATGATCTGGTCAGTGTCGACGTTCGAGCGGCGCAGCGGCGTGGCCGTGGCCTCCAGCGTGATGAACTTCTCCATGGTTACGCCTCCACCTTCTGGTTTGCGTCGGCCTGCAGGTCCCACGGGCTCGACAGTGTGCCGCGGATCGCGGTCGCGGCAGCGACGAGTGGCGACACGAGGTGTGTGCGGCCGCCCTTGCCCTGTCGGCCCTCGAAGTTGCGGTTTGACGTTGAAGCGCAGCGCTCCCCCGGAGCGAGCTGGTCGGGGTTCATTCCGAGACACATCGAGCAGCCGGCGAAGCGCCACTCGCCGCCGAAGTCCTCGACGATCTTGTCGATGCCCTCGGCCTCGGCCTCGAGCCGCACGCGTGCGGATCCGGGGACGACCATCAGGCGAACACCCTCTGCCTTCTTCTTGCCCTGGATGATGCTCGCGAACTCGCGGAGGTCGTCGAGGCGGGCGTTCGTGCAGGAGCCCATGAAGACCGCGTCGACGGGGATCTCCTTCATCGGCGTGCCAGCCTGAAGATCCATGTACTCGAGCGCACGCTCGGCGGCTGCGCGCTCGTTCGGGTCAGCAATGTCGGCGGGGTTCGGCACGGCGTCGCTCAGGTGCACGCCCTGGCCGGGGTTCGTGCCCCAGGTAACAAACGGCTCAAGCGTGCTCGCATCGATCGAAACCTCGGCGTCGAACACCGCGCCCTCGTCGGTGGGAAGCGTCTTCCAGTACTCGACCGCCGCGTCCCAATCGGCACCCTGGGGTGCGTGGTCGCGGCCCTGGACGTAGTCGAAGGTCTTCTCGTCGGGCGCGATCATGCCGGCGCGCGCGCCAGCCTCGATCGACATGTTGCAGATGGTCATGCGGCCATCCATCGAGAGGTTGCGAATCGCCGAACCGCGGTACTCGAGGACGTAGCCCTGTCCGCCTCCGGTGCCGATCTTCGCGATCACCGCAAGGATGATGTCTTTCGCGGTCACGCCCGGGCGAAGCTCGCCCTCGACGTTGATCGCCATCGTCTTAAACGGCTTCAACGAGAGCGTCTGCGTCGCCATGACGTGCTCGACCTCGCTCGTGCCGATACCGAACGCGAGCGCGCCGAAGGCGCCGTGCGTCGAGGTGTGGCTGTCGCCGCAGACGACCGTGATGCCCGGCATGGTGAGGCCGAGCTGCGGGCCGACAACGTGCACGATGCCCTGCTCCTTGTCGCCGAGCGGGTGCGAACGGACCCCGAACTCTTCGACATTGGCGCGGAGCGTTTCGATCTGCACGCGGCTTGTCGGGTCTTCGATCTGCCGGTTGATGTTCAGCGTCGGGGTGTTGTGATCCTCCGTCGCGATCATGTTCTCAACCCGGCGCAGCGGGCGACCTGCGACCCGCAGTCCGTCGAAGGCCTGCGGGCTGGTCACCTCGTGGATGAGGTGCAGATCGATGTAAATGAGGTCGGGATCTCCCGCCTCACCCTTGACGACCACGTGGTCGTCCCAGAGCTTCTCGGCCAGCGTGCGAGGGTGCACCGTACGGGGCTTCGTGTCAGTCATTGCTTCTCTTCATTCTCTTGCTTCGCGTAGCTCGAGCCTGTGAGGCTGCGAACGCGAGTGAATCGGCCGTGCAAGAACCCCGCGACGGGCGGCCGGAGGCTAGATCCCGTCGCGGCCACGAAGAAGCTGGTGCCGCTGACGCATGATGAAGAGTCTAACACTGAGGCTCAGCGATCAATTCCCCCGCGCCTCCGATGGGTGGTCCCCGCACGCCGGCGGGCGACCACCCAACGCTCGGTGGCTAGCTCCCCTTCGGGGTGTCGCCCGCGCCGCCGTCCTGGTCGGACTGCGTCTCGGCGGCTCCGAAGTGCAGCGTCTCGCCAGTCTTGCGTGCAACCTGCTTGGCCTTCCAGACGCTCGCAACGGTCGAGATCACCATTGCCGCGAGAATGAACATCAGCGACATGCCGGTCGTGATCTCGGGCACGGGAACCGGCTGGCCGCCGTTGATGAACGAGAGCTCGTTCTCGTGGAGGGCGTGCAGGATGAGCTTCACGCCGATGAACGCGAGGATCGCGGCGATGCCGTACTTCAGGTACGGGAGCTTGTCGAGCAGACCGCCAAGCAGGAAGTAGAGCTGGCGGAGGCCCATGAGCGCGAAGACGTTCGCGGTGAACACGATGAAGGGGCTCTGCGTGATGCCGAAGATCGCGGGGATCGAGTCGAGCGCGAAGAGCAGGTCGGTCGCGCCGAGCGAGATCAGCACGAGTAGGAAGGGCGTAAACATGCGCTTGCCCTCGACAGTAACGCTGAGCTTGCCGCCGTGGTACTCGTCGGTGAACGGGACGACCTTCTTGACCTGTCGGATGAGCCAGCTGTCGCCGTGATCCTCGTGCCCACCGGGCTTGACCTGCTGCCACGCGGTCCAGATGAGCCACGCGCCGAAGATGAAGAAGATGGCGATGAAGCGCTCGATAATCGCGGCGCCCGCGAGAATGAAGATGCCGCGGAACAGCAGCGCAAGCACGATGCCGATCATGAGCGCCCGCTGCTGGTAGGCAGTCGGGACTTTGAAGGCTCCCAGGATGAGCACGAACACGAAGAGGTTGTCGATCGAGAGGCTGTACTCAGTGAGCCAGCCGGCCACGAACTCAGTCGCATGTTGGGCGTCACCGATGAGGTAGATCGCTCCCGCGAACAGCAGCGCGAGCAGCACATAGAAGCCGACCCAGAGGCTGGCCTCACGCATCGAGGGGACGTGGGGCCGCTTGATGATGAGCAGCAGGTCGATGATCAGGATGGCCGTGAGCAGGACCATGGATCCTACTTCGAACCAGAGCGGAAGTGCTGTTGTCACGGTAGAGACGTTCTCCTTCGGATGGCGCGCTGCGCTGAACGGCACGGGGTGCTGAACGGCGCAGGGTGCGCAAAACTCCGAAAGTCTCTCCCCGGAACCGATCCTCTTCAGGTTGTTCCGCGCTCGTACCGGCTGCGCGATCTGCGCACAGCGTATTGACGACACGAGCGAGGTGGAATACTCCCCTTCGCAGAGAGCAAGTATAACCCGCCCGTTCGCGAGCGCTCGTGCGCCACGGCCGAGCGTCGCGCAGTTCCGGGGTTTTTTGCCAGCGACGCGCCCGGCCATTGGGATAGCATTTGACTCTCAAATTCTTCGCACCACCGCGCCACACGGGAGATCACACGTGAACCAACGCTCGATGCCGCCGATCCAGCGCAGCACCGACCGCGGCCCGGGAGCCGCCTCACGCACGCTTGCCGCGTTCATTTTCGCGAGCCGCTGGCTGCAGGCACCGCTCTACCTCGGCCTGATCATCGCGCAGGGCGTCTACGTCGTGCTCTTCTTTGTTGAGCTCTGGCACCTGTTTGAGAACGTCATCATCTCGGGCAACATCACCGAGACCGACGTGATGCTCAGCGTGCTCGCGCTCATCGACATCGTGATGATCGCGAACCTGCTCATCATGGTGATCATCGGCGGGTACGAGACCTTCGTGTCGAAGATCCGCGTGGAGGGGCACCACGACGAGCCCGAGTGGCTGTCGCACGTGAACACGAACCTGCTGAAGGTGAAGCTCGCGGTGTCGATCATCTCGATCTCCTCGATCCATCTCCTCAAGACCTTCATCGAGGTCGGGCGCATGGAGGACGGCATCGTGCGCGGTGCCGACGGCAAGGTCATCTATTCGAACGATGGCGTGTTCTGGGAGGTCATGATCCACCTCGCGTTCATCATCTCGGCGCTGGCGCTCGCCTGGATCGATCGCATGTCGCAGCATCACGCCCCCTCGCCCGCTGGCGGGTTCAGCGCAGGCGCGATTGAGGCCGGGCTTGCCGGTGACAGCGCGCCCGTGAGTTCGGCTGCGCCGGCTACTGCGCCGGCTACCGCGCCCGCGTCGGCCCCAACAGCATTCGTGACGGTGCGCGTGCCTGCGGGCACGGCCCTGCCCGAGGGGGCCGAGGTCGTGAGCGATGGTTCCGGGGACGGCGCGCTCAGCCGCTAAGAGCGAACGGTTGCGCTATTTTTCGGAGGGCTGGTAGAACTCGGTTTTCTGAATCTCACCCTGCTGGGCGGCCGGTCGAAGTGCTCTCTGCCTCTAGGACTGGTCCATTTCACGACCCCGTCGTTCAGCTGGACGACGCTCCAATCCGTGTGGTGTTTCAGGGTGTGGTGCCCGCGGCAGAGGTGCGCAAGATTGTCTGTTGCTGTTGGCCCGCCGAGCGCCGCGTCTACCGTGTGGTCTCCGTCGCAGCGGGTGACCGGCACCCTGCAGCCCGGAGCCCTGCAGTGCAGGTCACGAGCTGCGAGGAAGCGCGTCATGTTGGCCGTCGGCCGATAACGGTCGACGGAGACCACGCCGCCGGCCTCATCGACCGCGATTCGTTCCCAGTCCGCCGCCGCGGCGGCGATCTGTGAGGCGGTCAGTGTGTCGATCGGCCCGTATCCGATGAGCTCGGCGAGACCGTGAGCGGGAATCACCACCTGGATCCGCGCCTGCACCAGGTCCTGCTTGTCGGTATCGCGAGTCTTGCGGCCCAGCAGCAGATCCCGGAAGACGTCGGTGCGCGCCTCCTCGCGGGAGCGGGGCAGCGGCGACCCGTCGTTGGGGTCGCGGGCCTCCGCCGCGCAGGACGCCGCTTCAGCCTGCAGGGAGTTCTTCGCGAGCTGCGTGATCCGATCGCGGATCGCGTAGGCATCTTCAGCAGACAGGCACGCGACAAGGTCGGCCATTCCATCTTCAAGCGGAACGATTCGAACGAAGCGGCGCTTCAGCGCCTCTTGATGCCGCTCGGCCAGTGTCTGCTCGGAGTACGCAGCCGCCAGCCGGCGGGCGATCGGGCGGAGCCGGTTCGGGGTCTCTTCTCGAGCGAATTCGAGAACCTCCCGCTCGTACTGGGCTCGCCTCGGTGAGTCGACCTCACAATTGCCTGTTTCCAGCGGCGCACCCTCATCAGTGACAACGCGCACGTGGTTGAGCGATATCTCGCCCTCGCGCAGTGCCTCGAGGGTGGCGGGAAACTGCTCTTGCGCGAGGTACGCGGTGGCAAGGAGCCGCTCGGCGATGCGCTCGCTCTCGTGCAGGGCGGTCGCGACCTCGAGGCGCAGGGAGCGGTAGGCGAGCTCGCGATCCGCCATCGTTGCCCTACTGGGCCACGCTCCCCTGCTGGGAGCCGTTCCACCGCTGGGACACGTTCCCCCGCCGGGGCCCACTGCCCCGCCGGGACCTACCGTCCCGCCGGATCCCGCCGTCCCGCCGGATCCCACCGCGCCGCCGGATCCCACCGCGGCATTCAATGCCGCCGCGAGTGCGGAGAGCTGTTCGGCCTCGAGGCGTCGTCGCTGCGCCTCGTGAGCTTCAAAGAGCGTGACGGACGCATCGATCACCCCCAGTTGGGTCTGCGTGAAGTGTCCGGTGGAAGCCATACTCTTATTACCCCACACGCCTCTGACATTTGCACAACACCCGCGAGACACCTGTCCGCTCGCACCGCACTCGAGCCATTCCCGCACGCCCGCGTCTGCGACCTGCCCCGCGAGTGTCACCCCGCGCAGCAAAGTGCCGATAGTCTAGATCGGTGCCGCAGTAGGCACACACGCGCGAGTGGCGGAATTGGCAGACGCGCTGGATTTAGGTTCCAGTGTCTTCGGACGTGGGGGTTCAAGTCCCCCCTCGCGCACCATCTGCGGGGCAAGAGAAGGAGCACTTCTCTTGCCCCGTTCTCGTTCGCGACTGCGGCCTCTTCCTCCCCGATAAACGGCGGAAGCTGCTGAGTGGAAGCTGCTGGGCGGAAGCAGCTGGGCGGAAGCAGCTGGGCGGATGACACCTAGCGGATCAGGCTTCGCGTTTCCCGAGTTGACTCGATGGGAAAACACTAGAAAAATTAGGTGACTCCTTTTGCTTGGCCCAGCCCGAGCACGCTGCTCCGCGGCGGAGGTCAGTCTCCACCGGCCCGTTCACACAACACCGCCACCAGGGAAGGCTCACACAAATGAGAACCGCCAGAACGAAAACAACGACCGCTGCCATCTTGGGGGCAATCGCGATGATGGCACTGGGAACCAGCGCCACGCACGCCGCCCCGCAGGATCCTCCCGCGTCGGTCTCAGAGGCACCCATCACCGCCGTGCCCGAGCTCACTTCCGTGAGCCCCTCGAGCGTCACTTCCTATGCCTACACGACGTTCACTCTCACGGGGAAGAACTTCGGAGGCGTGACAGAAGTCTTTGCCGAAGATACCTCCTTCGACTTCACACGTGTCTCAGACACCGAGATTACGTTCTCCGGATCCCTGGGCGGGAGCGATGCAGTCGCTCTGCGCGTCGCGGGACCCGCGGGATCCTCGAAGCTCTTGACCATCAAGATCCTTCCTACGGTCTGGGAAGTTCCCGCCGATGACCTCACCGTCACCTACGGTCAGGCTGCAAAACTGAGTGGGGACTTCTCGAAGCTCACCCAGAAGGACCCGCTCTTCTTTGCTGTCGGAGATGAGCTTTCAGACCCTGACAGTACAGAGGGCTCCAGGGCGTTCCTCACCCTCGCTCCGCGGAGCCTCGACGTCGGAGAGTACCCGGTCGTCATTGGGGCCTATGCGCCAGCCAGGGCGATCGCAGCGAGCGACGCCCCTGAGGGCCGAGTGTCTGGGACACTTCGGGTCGTGCAGTCCCCCACGGTGATCAGCCATACGCTCACCGGGCAGGTCCTCACCGGGACCGTGGCTGCCAAGTACGATTCGGTTCCATCGGGATCAGCGATTATCGAACGCTCCGGCGGAGCTGCACCGGTGACCGTCGAGTTGGACGACAAGGGCTCATTCACGCTTGATGGCTTTACCGGAGCAGACGCCGGGTTCACCATCACGTATGCCGGAAACCTCAATCACGAGCAGTCGAAGGTTGTCATTGCGCCCGTCGACCCGGTGACTCCGCCCGTCGTCCCCGTCAAGCCTCCGGTCATCGACGAGAAGCCAGTCGGCCCGGTGACACCAACGCCAGATGCGTCGTTGACTAGCGCTCAGGGGAATCCTGGCGAAATCGCCGAGACCGGTGCCGGCGACTCGATGAAGCCCGCGATCGGGATCGCTCTGCTCGCAACCGTGCTGGGGGCCGCATCGCTCGCGACCGCCTACACCCGCAGGCACGCACAGGCCCGCCTGCGCTAGCCGCCTTTCGCCCCGCGTCGAAGCCGAGCAGCTTCGACGCGGGGAACACTCGCAGTTCGCCCGCACAGCTGCCCTTCCTGAGATGGAGCACGGAAATGAATCGCATCAACGGTCACAGGTTTGGCGTGTGGAGCCTTCGACTTGACGCAATCTATTGCGCGATCCTGGGTGCAGCGGTCGCTCTCAGCGCGCCCTCGATCGCGGCGGTGGTCGCGCTTCCGCAACCGGTCATCGCCGCGGCGGGCGTCGCGGTGACCGTCTGGGCCGGGCTCGTGCTGTGGATGGTGGTGAAGCTGCGCATCCGCTCTGCGCTGCGCATGGTGATGGGCGTGAACGTCCTGGCCGCGTTGCTCGTAGCTCTCTGCGCGACGGCCGCGGGGACACTCCTCGCGCTGGTCGCCGTTCTCGCTATCGCGGTCGACGTCGCGCTCTTCGCGGCAAGCCAGGCTGTCGCCCTGCGAACACTGCCAGCGGCTTAGGCCGCGCCGGTTCGAGGGCTGACGCCGCGCCCGTTCGACGGCACGACTCAACCTGGCACCCCAGGATCGATGCGTGGCTAGCCACATCGCCGGGGCTTCATCTTTCCGCGCGCCGGCCGTCGACTGGCTCGCGACGAACTCCCGCTATTTCCGCACGACCATAGGTGTACCGGTCACGGGGTCCGGGCACACGACCGCGTCGATGCCGAATACCTCACGCACGCGCTCGGCGGTGATGAGTTCCGAGGGCGATCCAGTCGCAACGACCCGCCCCTCCTTCATGAGCACCAGGTGGTCGGCGTATCGGGCCGCCTGGTTGAGGTCGTGGAGCACGGCGACGATCGTCTTGCCCTCGCCATTGAGCCGGCGCAGCAGGTCGAGCAGGTCGTACTGGTGCGCGATGTCGAGAAACGTAGTGGGCTCGTCGAGCAGCATCACGGGGGTCTGCTGGGCGAGCAGCAGGGCGATCCACACCCGCTGACGTTGACCGCCCGAGAGCTGGTCGACGAAGCGCCCGGCAAGGTCGGCGGTTCCCGTAGCCTCGAGTGCGTCGCGCGTCGCGTCATCGTCTGCGGCCCTCCAGCGCTGGAGCGGGGTGTGGTGGGGGTGCCGGCCGCGCGATACCAGGTCGGCAACGCGCATTCCCTCGGGGATCACGGTGTCTTGCGGGAGCAGGCCCATCTCGCGGGCGAGGGCCCGCGAGCCGAATTCTTCGAGCCGCCGGCCGTCGAAGAGGATCTCGCCAGACTCCGGTTTCAGCACGCGCGCGAGGGATCGCAGCACGGTTGACTTGCCAGACGCGTTGGGGCCGAGGATGACCGTAAAGGATCCCTTCGGCAGCGCGACGTCTACCCCGTCGACGACGACCTTTTGGTCGTAGGCAACGACGAGGCCGCGGGTTTCGAGAGCGGCTGGGGCTTGGGGCATAGCTGAGATCTCCGGCGTGATGAGGGCGGGCGGCTGACAGGCGGCTACCCGCCGCGGGCCACCGGTCGGGTCCACAGAGTTTCGCGACCCGACCGGTTCAGTTTACGAGAGCTTCTCTTCGACCTGGTCGATGATGAGGTTTGCTCCGAGCACGCCGATGCCAACCATCCAGGTGTCGTCGGCGACCTCGTAGGCCGAGCCGCCGCTGACCGCGGGGAGCGCAGACCAGAGCTCGGTGATCTGCTTCTGCGTGGTTGCTGCGGGGTCGCCGCCCGGGCTCATGTAGAACACGACGTCGCCGTCGATCTCTTCGTAGAGTTCGGGGCTGAGCTCAGCCATCGACCACTCGTTCCAGCCCTTGTCGCCGAATTCGAAGCCCATGTCTGCGAGCAGCGATCCGGAGAACGTGCCGGGTCCGTAGAGGCGGAAGTTGTCGGCGCGGAAGCGCACGATCGAGGCGGTCTTGCCTTCTGCACCCACTGCTTCGCCGACTTCGGCGGCGCGCGCGGCGACCTCGGCGATCTTCTGGTCCATCTCGTCCGACTGGTTCACGGCTTCAGCGGCGAGTTCGGCCTGCTCTGTCCAGTTTGTGCCGGTGTCTTCGGAGAAGACTGTCGGCGCGATCGCCGAGAGCTCCTTGTAGAGCGCCTCGTGGCGCACCTTCGAGCCAAGGATCAGGTCTGGGGCGAGGTTCGCGATCGCGTCGATGTCTGGTTCTGCGATGTACCCGGTCGGTTCGGTGCCGTCGAGCTTGTCAGCGAGGTAGCCGGGGAACGAGCGGCCCTCACCGATCTCGGGCGCACCCACCGGGGTGATGCCGAGCGCGACGAGCGCGTCGATCTGGGGTGAGTCCAACACGACGATGCGTTCGGGGATGGCGTCGAAGGTCGTCTCCCCCATTGCGTGTTCGACGGTGTATGAGCTGCCGGCGGCGGGGGCTTTCTCCGGTGCATCGCTGGCAGCCGGGCTGCATCCAGCGGCGAGCAATGCGACGCCTGAGACGGCCGCGATTGTCGAGATCAGCTGACGAATTTGTTTGCGCTTTGGATTGTTCACGACATTCATCATATGAAGGTATGGCTACACTTACTTTCTGTGCCCCTTCTCACCGCCACCCGGCCGCCAAGAACTGAGCCGTCGGCCGTGCGCCCCGCCACCCGCTGGGGTGTCGGCCTCGCCATGGCCGCGATCCTTGCTGCCGCGCTGGTACTCAGCCTCGCAGTGGGGGCGCGGTTTGTGCCGTTCGGCGAGGTGGTCCAGTCGCTGTTTGGATCGGGATCTGAGAGTGTGCTGAATATTGTTGGCACTCTGCGTGTCAACCGGACGGTGAACGCGCTCTTCTGCGGTACCGCGCTCGGGGCCGCAGGTGTGCTCATGCAGGCGCTCACGCGCAACCCGATCGCCGATCCCGGAATTCTCGGCGTCAACGCGGGCGCTTCATTCGGCGTCGTGATCGGCATCACGTTCTTCGGCGCGATCGGAGCGGCCGGCGCGATCTGGTTCGCGCTCGCAGGAGCCGCGCTGGCAACCGCAGTGATCTTCGCGTTCTCCGCGAGCCGCTTCGTCGCGGGCTCCCCGGTGCGCCTGATACTTGCGGGTGTCGCCTTCTCCGCAGTCCTCGTCGGGCTGTCGCAGGCACTCGTGCTCACAAGCGAGACGGTGCTCGACGCCTACAGGTTCTGGCGGGTCGGATCGCTCACGGCCAGGCCCATCGAGGAGGCGGTGCCGCTCATCGCGTTCCTCGCCGTCGGCACGGTGCTCGCGCTTGCTCTCACCCCGGCCCTCAACATGATGGCGCTCGGCGACGACAGCGCTATCGCGCTGGGCGTACGCCCGGGCCTCGTCAGGCCGCTCGTGCTCATCGCCGTGACCCTGCTCTGCGGCAGCGCGACAGCCCTCGCCGGCCCGATCTCGTTCGTCGGGCTCGTTGTGCCGCACCTCGTGCGCCGTCTCGTGGGGCCAGACTTGCGGGCCGTTCTTCCCCTCTCCTTGCTCGCAGCCCCGGCGCTGCTGCTCGCCGCAGACGTGCTCGGTCGGGTCATTGGTCGCGGCGCTGAGGTGCAGGTGGGCGTGGTCATGGCGTTCATTGGCGGGCCCCTCCTCATCGCCTTTGTGGTTGGGCGGCGAAAGGCGGGCCTCTCATGAGCCTGCGCGTGCGCGACCATGCCTTGACCAGCGATGATCTGGTGCTGCGGGATCCGCGCGGAAAGTGGTCGCTGCGCTCGAGCAGCCGCACCGCCCGCGTCTGCGCTGCGCTCGTGGTGCTGCTCCTCGGGCTCGTGGTCGCCGCGCTGATGCTCGGCGAGTTCACCGTCACGCCCGCGCAGATCATCGAGACGTTCCGCGGGAACGCGCCCGACCAGCGAACCGAGTTCTTCATCCTCGGCCGCAGGCTCCCCCGCGCGCTCGTCGCGATCACCGTCGGCGCATGCCTCGCGGTCGCGGGAGCGGTCTTCCAGATGCTCACGCGCAATCCGCTTGCAAGCCCCGACATCCTGGGCATCAGCGGCGGCGCTTCGGTCGGAGCGGTCATGGTGATGCTCGTGTGGGGCGGATCCACCGCCCAGGCAAGCCTCGGTGCGCTCATTGGCGCTGTCGCGATGGCAGCGCTCATCGTCGCGCTCACGGCCCGCACCGGGCTGCACGGCGTGCAGCTGATACTCACGGGTGTCGCGCTCTCCGCGATCGCCGGAGCAGTCGTCGACTACGTGCTCTCGCAGGTATTCGTGGCGAGCGCGACGACCGCGCAGACCTGGCTCGTCGGCTCGCTGCAGGGCCGCAGCTGGGCTGACCTCGTTCCAGCTGTCGCGGTGCTCGCGGTGGCTGCCCCGATTCTGCTCTGGAAAGCGGCCGACGCGCGCACCATGACCCTCGGCGACAGCGCAGCGATCGGGCTCGGCGTGAACGCGGCACGGACGCGCTGGATCCTGCTCTTCGTCGCCACCCTGCTCGTCGCGGTGGCGGTCGCGACCGCTGGGCCGATCTCGTTCGTCGCCCTCGTCGCGCCACACCTCGCGCGCAGGCTCTGCCGGGCAGAGAGCTTCCTCGCTGCGGGGCTCACGGGTGCGGCGCTGCTGCTCGTGAGCGACCTTGTCGCACTCTACGCATTCGCGTTCCCCGTGCCCGTTGGCGTCGTCACCATCACACTCGGCGGCGGGTTCTTCCTCTGGCTTCTCTGGCGGGAGGGTCGTCGCCGTGCCTAACCACACCAGATCCCAGCTCCCCAGCCCGACAGGCGCAGCGGGCACCCCGCGCAGGCCCCGCCGCACCCAGGCCCGCGTGTTTGGCGCGCGCGTCACCGCGGCCGAGTGGGTGACCCCGGGCATGCGCCGGATCACTATCACCGCCCCGGAACTCGCCGACTACGCGCCGCTGGGAGCCGACGAGTACCTCGGGCTGCTCCTTCCCCGCGGCACGGCGTCGAGCCTCGCGCTTCCGGAGTCAGATCACGGCGACGCGATCCGCGCCGCCGTCGCCGCGCTGCCAGAAGCCGTGCGCCCCGACCTGCGCTGGTACACCCTGCGCAGGCACCGGCCGGAGCTCGCCGAAATCGACATCGACTTCGTCGTGCACGGCGACGAGGGCCCGGGGACCCGCTTCGCCCGCGCAGCGCGGCCCGGATCCGAGCTCGGGGTGCGCGAGTGCACCGCGCTCTATACTCCGCCGAAGGGCGCGGGCACGACGGTGATCGCGGGTGACGAGTCGGCGATCCCAGCAATCTCACGCATTCTTGAGGCCGCCGACAGCGAGCGCCACGCCACAATGCACGTGTTCATCGAAACCGCGGATCCGCGCGACCGCCAAGATCTCGGCGAGCGCGTCACCTGGGTCGACCGCGACGGTCGCCCCGGTGTCGCGCTCGAGCGTGCGGTTCGCGCAGCGGCCGTACCCGGCGAGATCGCATCGGCGTGGATCTGCGGCGAGCGCGAGGGTGTGCAGCAGATCCGTCGCCACCTCGTGAACGAGCGCGGCGTCGACAAAGCGCGCATCGTGTTCTCCGGGTACTGGCGCGTGGGCGAGGCCCGGCTGTAGCACGAGGGCGGGTTACCGCCTCGCTGCGGCCACGGCCTGTGTGCGCTCACCGCCTGAGCTGGTGCCGGGTGCCTATGATTGAGGCGTGTCAGAAACTTCTCAGCAGGATCCATCGTTCCCCCAGGCCACCCTTGACCTGCCCCTCGGGCAGCGGATCGCCAAGGCGGTTGAACACTACGGCGAGGCAGAGGTCGTTGCCCGCTCGATCTCGTTGATGGACGGCCGCTACGAGGGCGAGGAGTTCCTCCTCTACGTGGGCGGCGAGCACGCGCAGGGAATCTTGAACGGCGCACCCGTTCTGTACTGGCCTGAGCTCTGGGGTCTCCGCGCCCTCCAGCATGTCTGGTCCGACTCTGCAATCTCGCCGGTGCTGACCTCGCTCGAGAACCCAGCCTGGCGCGTGCGCGAGATGGGCTGCCGCGTCATCGCGCTGCGCGGCCTGCCCGCGGTCGACGAGCTCTTGGTCCTCGCGTCAGACGGCACCCCGCGCGTGCGCGCAGCCGCCGCTCGCGCACTGGGCGCGGTCGGCAACCCGGAGGATCTCGACAGCATCCGCACCTTCACGAAGGATCCGGTACTCGAGGTGCGTCGCGCAGCCCAGCAGGGCGTCGAGGCGCTGCGCTCGCGCTTCCCGCGTTCGCGGTAGCCGGTTCTGGCTCACTGCGGTGGCTGCGTGCAACAATAGGCAGCACCGAGCAAGGGAGCATGGGCATGCGAGCAGGACTGGTTCTTGGCCCTGTAGCCGCCGTGATCCTGCTCGCGGGCTGCGCTTCCGCGCCCGCAAGTGATGAAGCGCGCCGTTCAGCGCCGCAGCACCGCACCGCTTCCGGCGTGATTGCTTCGCCCTCGGGGGACGTCTCCGCCAGGTTTGAGGCGGAGGTGCTCATCCCAGCTACGCAGCTGGACGGGGAGGGGGCGGCGTCACCCGTCGCCACAGTCGAGTTCTTCGATTTCACGCTCCCCTACGACCGCGTGAGTGTCGGCGGTTCGCTCTATCCCCGCGGGGACGACGAGTGCTTCGATGCGGCGCTCCGCTCGGGCGGCGGCGAAATTGTTCCAGACGCTGCGGGATCGGCGAGCGCCAAGCTCCCGTTCGATGCGGAAGGCTACGAGCTCTACGAGCTCGTGCTCCACTTGAACTACACCCAGGTAGATCCGGGCACCACGGGCTGCATGGAACCCGTGGTGGCTCGAGCACCGCTCGCGTGGGAGGAGTCCGTGCGCGAGTAAGCCGAGATCTGCATCGTGGCAAGGGGCCTTCCACGTGCCGCCACCCGAAACCGCGTACGCTGGTGTGATGCCTACCCGCTTTGAAGCTTCGATCCAGCTCGATATTCCACTTGAGATGGCGAAGCGCCACGGGATCCCCTCCCAGATCAGTCGCACGGAGCTTGCCGAACTCGAGTCGAACCCACCCGCTTGGCTGCTGCAGTCGCGCGCGAACCGCACCGGCAAGAAGCCCGTCTGGGCGACGCTCACGTGTGTGCTGTGCGGCGTCGAGGAGGTCACTCGCCCGAAGAAGTGGTGGCCCGAGTTCACCCTGCTCGCCTGCGACGACCACGACGCGAGCGAGCTGCCCGCCGCCGAGGCAGGCACCTCACGCGAGTTCACCTACGGCGTCGGCAGCCGCTTCTTCGGTGTGGTCGATTCGCTCGTGTGAGCCACGACTCCTGGGCAAAGAAAAGTCCTAGATAAGCCAATGTAAATAATTGGCAGATAACAGCGTTCCCCCTTTGTGGCTGCAAATATTCGCATGTCAAACAGTTTTTAAACGCCAATGCTCTACAACGAATCAGCGGCCACCATATCCAGATCGACTTTTTGCTGCTAAATTCCACTAGCAGCGGCGTGTCGCCTTGCACAGCGCGACGCACCGCGGCCGGTCCGGCACCTTGCGGACTGCTCTGTACCGATGAGGGTGGGAATATTCGTGGCACGATTAGGCTTCAAGAGACTTCGAGCAGCACTGGCTGTCACGCTTGTTACTGCCCTCGGCATTGGGCTCGGTGGGATGACCGCGACGCCAGCGCTCGCGGACGGTCCCCCAGTGACGCTGACGCTCTCCGCGGTGGACTTGGCCTCGGGGGCTCCGGTCACCGAGGTTGAGAGCGGCAAAGACTTCACCTACACCGCGAGCGTAGGCTGCCCCGACCCAAACGGGTGTGGCCCCGCCACGCTCGAGGTCACCTTCCCCGACCTCGTCGAGTTCGTCGCCGGCGGCTTCAACGCCCCCGCGGGGGCCACGTACGACTTCGTTCCCGCCTCGCAAGAACCGAACGCCCCGGGTGGCACGCTCAGCGTGAGTTGGGATCCGCTCGGCGGGACCGCCGTAGTGTTCCTGCCGGTCAGAGTGAGCCCTATGGTCGACGCGAGCAACAACGGCAGCAGTCAGCTCGCAACGAGCATCCTGCGAGCCGGGGACGAAACACAGCTCGAACGAGACGCCACGGTCACTCTCCGAGCGTACGAGCACCCAGGAGTCGGCAGCGAGTCCGCAAGCTGGGCTGATTCGGCTCTCCAAGACGGCACCCAGGCAAGCACCTCAATGACGCTCACGGGCGTCGCCGCAGCGAACGCACCGAGCTCCCTCACCTTCCGGCTCCCTGGCAGCGAGGCCATCCCAGGCGCAACCCTGCCCGTGGCGGAGGCCTTTGACCTCACAGGCCTTGCGCTCAACCAGAACCCTCACGGTGCCCGGATAACATTCACCCTCGCCGACGGCTCGACCGATATTCGCACGCTCGACGCCCCCAACACCACTGTCACCGCACCCGACTCCGCGGTTGACTATGAGATCACGGTGTTTGGCCTCCCCTCCCTGGAATCGGCGGATGAGGCGGCCCGTACAGTGACGGCGACCGCAGCATACACGCTGCGCGATACGCAGCGAAGTGGTGGGAGGATCATTGATCCTGCGTTCGCCTCACGTCAAGTTCGCGCAACCGCGACGGTCACAAACACCGTCTCCGACGCGGCACCGGGCGAGGCTGCGACCCACTCAAAGCCGGTCCGCGCGAACATCGAGGTTCGCGCCCTCCTCCCCGAAATCGACCATAGTATGGCTTGGACGACGGCTTCCGGAGACGCCACGAGCGTCTACGAGTCGGGCGAGGCCTCCACCGTTACCGCCAAGGTCTGGAACTCTGGCGCGTCAGTGCTTCGCGATCTGGCGATCTCGCTGCCCCACCTCAACGCCAAGTACTTCGAGTTCCAAGAGCTCACAAGCGTCCCCGACGTGAAGTTCCCGGCAGGCGCGACCACTGCGACCATCCAGTACAGCTACAAGAGTCCGCTCACACCGGGCGAGCCCCACCAGTTCTCCCCGGGAGACGCCGTGCCCGGCCCAGACGCGGACGGACCGGATCATGAGCTTGGGCAAATCACCGGCGTCGCCGTCGTCTTTACCGCGGCAGAGGGTCAGGTCATCGACGGCAAGTGCGACAGTGCTGATCTCTGCGCGGCGCAGCTCATTCTGCACAGCGTCTTGCGTGACACCCAGCTCACCTCAGGCGCAGCGATCTCGCCACCCGCGAGCAACCCAGGAGACACCACCGTGGGCGTCATCGGCCGGGTGATCGCGACCGGAGCGAGCGGCAGCATCCTCAGACAGGACACAACTCAGGCGACCCTGAAGATCGTCAAGCCCCAGTTCAAAGCCACGCTCTCGAAGCGCTTCGGCGACGGCACTGACGAGGCCGTATACCCGCTCACGGGAGTAGCAAAGACCGGCGACCACTTCGACCCCAGCCTTCCTGAAGGCAGCGATCAGGCGTTCGCCGATCACGCCCTCCGGTTTGTCGCCGCGACAACCGCGACAGAGGGCGCGACCGAGCAGCCCGGCGCACGCGAACTCAGCATTTCAGACCCCCAGACCGCCCCAGAGATCTCGCGACTCGGCTCAGGCCCGTTCGATGCAATCAAGTTCACGGCGCTCTCCCCCGCCGACGCAGTGTGCACGACTCCCGACGATGAAATCGTCGGGAGCTCGACGCAACAGGAGGTGTGGGTGCTCGACTCGCTCACCGACCCCACCACCGTCACGCTGTTGCCGCTCGACGCGAGCACTGACCTCGAACTCGTCGTCGGCGTGAAGCTCTCGATCACGCCAACGGACGCCTCGGGCAGGTTCCCCGTCGACGTCAGCTGCGTGAGTGCTGAGGGGACAACGGTGAAGTTTCGCCACGCTCGAGTCTCAGACGGCACGATTGTCTCACCCGAGAACCTCTCCCAAGAGGCAACTCCCGGGCTCTACACTCTCGTGAACACCGCAGAGCTCGTCACCGGCAAGAACACCGTCACCGCTGTCGGGGGCGACTCAATGTACCTCGTTGATCTGCTCCGCGCGTCGGTCTACAAGCACTTCGCAAAGGGCGCGAAGGGCTACGGTGTGCAGGGCGAAGAGTCGCCCACCTCCTTCCTGCTCTCCGGCGTCCCGGCAAGCGAAGGATCCACGGCGACGCGCGTCGCCGACGGGCTGGTCTCGGGCAGCACGATGACGAGCGGGCAGTCGTTCGACGTGTTCAAGCTCGCAGGCGTGCGCGAAGCGCGGGTCGGGCCCGACCAGACGATGAAGATCTCCTTCCTCGACCGCACCGGAACCCCAATCGGGCCCGTGGGCGAGGTCGAGGCGAGTATCGCACTGGAAAGCCGCGACCTCACCAGCGAGGAGATCGAGGACTCGCAGAGCGAGGCCTATCTCGAGTTCCAGCGGACGCCTCGAGACGTGAACTGGTCGGCCGAGTGGGCAGACGGCGACATGGCGAAGGTCGCCGGCGTGCAGTTCGAGGTCACCAGAGCAGACACCGCGGAGAAGCTGCAGCGCTTCGGCGCGTTCTCGCTGGTCATCGATACCACGCTGCGCTCGCACCTGCTGAGTAGCCCGGCGACGGCGATCACCGGTGCGCCGAGCGGCGAGGTCTATCTCAATATGGCAAGCATCACGTCGCTTGAGGGCGCAGACCCCGGCGAGTGGCTCCCCCCGATCACGAGTTCACTCAAATTCCGGGTGTTCGCCGCGACCGCCCTGTTCGCGCACGCCGAGACCACCTGGTCCGACGCTAACGTGTCGGCAGACCGCTACCTGGTTGCGAAGCATCAGACCCCCTCGAAGATCGTGATGAACGCGGAGAACCGCACAGCCGTAGGTGTCTCGGGTGAACCGAATGACCCCGAGCCCGAAGACCAGTGGTCACTCACCGGCAGCATCGCGGTGGGCGTCGAGAGCCTGTCGGTTGGGGTGGCCGGAGCGCCAGAATCAGGGCGCAACCCGTTTGCAATCACCGAGTTCGCTGGGATCACGGAGATGACCTGGCCGGTTCGCAACGAGGCGTTGAAGGACGAGCCGAACACTGAGCGCCGTGTGGCGGGCTCCATCACCTACATCCTTGCCGATGGCACGTCGATCGAGGTTGCCGCACCCGTGGGGGCAGCGATCGCAGACCTGAACCCGCCCAAATCCGAGTGGGGAGATGTCGTCGGTGTCACGGCGACTTGGTCGGAAGCGGGCAAGTTCGTCGGCATCACACGGCCAAACGCCGCCAATACGGGCCGCCTCGCCTTCCAAGCAGATCTCCTCGACTACGTACGCGACGGTTACAGCTACGAGTTTGTTGCCGGCGACCCGAAGACGCTGAGCCCCGGGGCGAGCATTGACGGCGCTCTGCAGGACGTGCCCGAGGTCGTCGACCAGTTCGCCACGCTCGACGCAGATTTCTCCGCCACGCTCGCCGGCTTCGATCCCGCCGCCGGCGCGGCAGAGAGCGGCACGGTGCTCATCGACGTCGCGAAACGCAGTGTCAGCGTCGGGGTCGGTGCCAGCGGTCCAACCCTCTACCGAGACATCAGAACGCCTGCGGCACAGGCCGACACTACCTGGACGATTTCCAACACGAATACAAGCAACATCCCAGTGTCAGGGCTCTGGCTCGCGACTGACAAGGCGCTGCTCGATCGCGCACACTGGCCACAAAGCACGCCAGGCGACTACGAGTTCCCGGCGGGCTCAGCGCTCGACTCCTTCGACATCGTCAAGGCGAGTCTCGTATTCCCAGTCGGTGCCGCAAGCGCCAGCGTCTGGGCAGTGGGCACCGACGGGGTCTGGACGAACGCGATTCCCCTCACAAATGCCGGCGGAGTTTCCCTCCCGTCATCGGGCCCCGGCCCGAAATCGTGGGGTGCTGTCACCGGCGTACGCGTTCAGTTCGAATCGAACGAGGTCGACCGCAAGCGAATTCAGAAAGGGGCAGTCGGGTCGCTCGTGCTCGGGACGAAGCTCCGCGAGACGCTCCGCTCAGACCCGAGCGAGATCGCACCAGCGCGGGTCGTCCCGGAGGGCGCAGGTCCCGCCGCAGGCGAGGGCTGGGTCGTGAGCATGGACGCTGCGGGAACCGCGCACGTCGGCACTCCAGGAACGGAGCTCGAGCCGTACAACGATGCGGCGGCCACCCGCACGATCCTCGCGGGCGCACCGCGGCCGTTCACCGGCAAGTTCACAGCGAATTTCGACCCGTCGAAGCCGCTTCCGCCGACGAGCGTGCAGGGCAACCCAGGCTCGTGGGTGAACTTCTACGTCGTGCTGAGAAACAACACGAACGCAACGAGTAATCTCTACGATCTCTCGGCAATCGACACGCTGCCCGGCGGACTCCGCTATAACGCTGTGAACGCACAGAGCGAATGGAAGGTGCTCTTCGCGCCCGAGCGGCTGGCCAAACCAGAGTTCGCGGTGTCGTCAGAGTCGCCCGCCACAACGCTGCGGTGGGACTGGCGGGTCACGGATTACCTCAAGCCAGGTGAGCACGTCGTCATTCGCGTGCCGCTGCAGCTCAGTGACGGTTTCCCCGCCGGGTCGACGGCCACAAACCTCGCTCGGCTTGTCGGCAACGGCATTGAGGGCGTCACCGTGCCATCAGTATGCGCATCAGAGACGGGCTCCGCGTCGGCCTGTACTGCGCAGGCATATGTGTCGTCGCTGCGCAACGACTCCGTGCGCGCCGAGTCCTACATCGACGCGTCGGTCGGCGGCTCCTCAACGCTCATACGCGAAGCCTGCGACGCCACGACCATCGCGGACTGGGCCGACGGGACCTGGGTACGCAACCCCTGCATTGCTGAGACCACCTCAGGCGGAACACTCAAGTACCGGCTGAAGCTCATCAACTCGGGCAATATGGATCTCTCAGAGATGCGCTTCGTCGACGAGCTTCCGAAGCTCAACGATAAGGGCACCGTGCTCGACTCCGCCCGCGGTTCAGAGTGGACGCCGAGTCTTCTGCCTGACTCGGTTCGTCTCCTCGTCGGCGACGAGGCGACTGATCTCGGGGCGCGCGGGGACGGTGAGGTGAGCCAGGCAGGGTTCCGTTACTCGCCTACGGCGAAGCCGTGCTCGCTCTCGCCTGACGCCGAGTCAGGCAAGGACACACTCGAGTGCGCCGCATCCTCCGCTGCATGGTCTGCTGACCCAAGCACGGAGAGCCAGGCCTTCGGAGGCGACATCGTCTTCAATCCCGACGCGAAGCTCGCCGGCGGCGAGTACGTCATCGTCGAGTTTGACATGGCTGTGCCAGCAACCGACGACACCGCCGAACTCGCGTGGAACACAGCGGCGGTCTCGGCTCGGGCGCACGCAACGAGCCTCTGGCTGCCCGCATCCGAGTCACCGCGATCAGGCGCGCGCACCCAGGACACCTCGATGACGATCGCACTGGCGCTCGAGGATGCTCCAGTGACAAGCTGGCACCTCGACGCGAAAGAGTTCGCGCTCACGGTGTCGTGCTTGAGTCCCGGCGCGAGCGAGCCCGTGCTCACCACTGCCCGCTTCGATGACTCAGTCGCTGGGCCGTACCCGAAGGAGCTCACCGTTTCGGGTCTCCCACGCGGCGGCATCTGCGAGGTTGTCGATGAGCACTACACCCCGAGCAGTCCGACAGCGAGCGGCCAGTACGGAACCGTCTCGGACGGGGTTACTGGCTTCTCCTTCACCACGGAGCCTGCTGAGCCGATCGTCTTGGACGGCGATGCGGCGAACAACGTGCTCACCGTCACCAATTCATTCGCCGAGGCGACACTGGAGATCGGGGTGGAGATCGAAGGTTCGGCGAGCGAGATGATCCCCGCGGACGCGGAGTTCACCGTCGACGTGAGCTGTTCGTTCGGCGGCACCGAACGCAACCTCGGGCCGATGAAGGTCACGGCCGGTGGCTCGAACACGATCGACGGCCTCCCCGTGGGCGCTGTCTGCCGCGTAGCCGAGACGGATCACCGCGGAGCAAGCGCGGTCAGTGCCACGCTCGGCGGCTCGGCGGTGCCGCTTGATGAGGGGCGCAGCCTCACGCTTGAGCCCGTCGATCCGGGCACGCACGAGGTCGTGTTCGTGAACGCGTTCGAAGCAGGCGGGGTGCTCAGCGTGCTCAAGCGCGTCGAGCTTCCCGGTGCGGGGCTCGCCGTCGGCGACGTCGAGTTCCTCGTCAACTGCTCGCTCGGGGGCTACCCCCTCGACCTCGGGGATCGCGGCACGCTGCGTCACACCTTTGCGGCAGGAGAGACAGAGACACTGCTCCCGGTACCTGGTATCCCCGCCGGCGCCTCATGCACTGTGAGCGAGACAGTCACTGGCGGAGCCGATGTGCCCGCCCCGGACCGGACAGCCACGGTGCTGCCTGACGACGAGGTCATCGTCGAGATGGTCAACACCTTCGAGCCGGCTGTGCTCGAGCTGTCGAAGGAGATCACCGGCCCGGGCGCAACCGAACAGCGCGTGCCGGCGACCTTCACCATTGACGCCACGTGCACGCGCGAACTCACAATCGGCGGCACACCGAAGACCGTCACCGACTTCGCCGGGAGCTTCGCCGTCGCACCCGGCGAGCCGCACGCGATCACCGGGCTGCCCAGCGGTTCAAGCTGTGCGGTAGGCGAACCAGACCTCGGCGGAGCGGAGTTCGCCGAGATCACCTCGCTCACTGCGGATGCTCCCGACGAGGATCCGGCCGCGGACACGGCGCTCGTCTCCCTGGTCGGGCCCGGAACCGACGGCGAGGCGGTGCCCACCCGAGTGCAGGTGCGCAACCATTTCTCGGCGACAGAGCAGCTCGGCGTCACCGGCGGCCAAAGCTGGCTTCTGGCTGGCGGAGTCGCCGTGCTCCTGCTGGGGCTCGGAGCAGTCATGGTGAGCAGGCGAAGGAGCTAGGCCCGGGCGCGCTGGCAGGAAGCGAGCAGGAACGCCCGCTTGGGCTACTGCGCTGGGCCGGTGCCGGTGCCGGTGCCGGTGCCGGGCACGATCGTGCCTGGTGCTGGCGCACCCGGTGCCGCTGCGCTTGGTGACCCGGCACCCGGTGCCGCTGCGCCGGGCACGGCCACCGCGGGTGCCGCCGTCGCGACGATGTACAGAGTTGCAACCGGACCGAGCAGCAGACTGAGGAAAAACCAGGCAAGTCGAGACCGGTTCTTGTGCTCCGCGAGCCCCGCGTTCACGAGCGAGAGCGAGATCCAGAACATGCTTGTCGGTACGTATTCCCCCATACCTCCAGCATAGGCGCGCCTGCGCGTCGCCGCGCGACTGTGCCCTCGCGCCGCAGCTCTTCGAGTTCGCCGCAGCAAATCTCCCGGCGGGCATCTTGCTGCGGATCCACTTGACTGGTGGATTGGTCCCGGCGATGCAGTACGGATCCGCATTGACCTCGAAAACCTACGATCACGGTGCTTGGGGCAGCTCGCCAGGAAGCTCAAGCGGGACACAGATCACGATCGAGTCTTCACCGCGACCGCAGCGATCATCTCGATCGGCGGATTCCTCACCCCGCGTTCCACCTGCGAGAGATACTGTGGCGAGACGCCAGCTCTCTCGAATGGGAGACTGTCTCCATGACGAGCTCCTTCGAAGTGGTGACACGCACCACAGCGCCTGCCGAAGCACTCTTCGACGCGTCACTGAGCGTCGATGAGCATGTGGCCTCGCTCGCTCACTCTGGGGAGCGCGCGATCGCCGGAGTCACCGAGGGAACCATGGACCTTGGCGACATCGTGACGTGGCGCGCGAGGCACTTCGGGTGTTGGTTCACGATGACGGTGCGAATCACCGCGCTGGATCGGCCTCACCGCTTCGTCGACGAGCAGCAGCACGGGCCCTTCAAGCTATTTCGGCACGAGCACACCTTCGAACGACACGGCGGCGAAACGCGCATGACCGACAGGATCACCGTCGCGTCACCCGTGTTCGGCAGGCTTGCAGAGCGACTCGTGCTCGTGCCGTACCTGCGCCGGCTGATCCGCGCCCGCAACGCACACCTCGTGACGGCTGTCGCCCCGTAAGCGGCACGGCGGCTGCGGAGCGGCACGGCGGGCACGTAGCGGCACGGCGGAGGAGTTCCTCGCGATCCCCAGGGCTGAGAGATACGGTACTGAGTATGGAACACGCAGACCGAACATACGAGCGCGGCGACTACACGATGAAGTTCTCCGAGTTCGCCGGGCCCGCCACTCGCACATTCGTGCTCATTCACGGAATCGGTATGGGGCGGATCACGTTCGAAGAGGTCGCACAGGTGCTCACGATCCAGGGTCGTGTGCTCGTCCCCGATCTCCCGGGCTTCGGCGACTCCCCCGAACCGGGAACAGCCGCGACAATCGAGGAGAGCGCTGACCTCATCAAGCACTTCATCGACGACGAGGCCACCGGCCAGGTCACTCTCGTCGGGCACTCAATGGGCACGCAGATCGTCGCAGAGCTCGCGCACCGACACCCGCAGGCCATCGACACGCTCGTGCTCATCGCGCCGACGATCAACCGGCACGAGCGCAGCGCGACGAAACAGGCTGCGCGGATGGTGCAGGATCTGTACGGTGAGTCCCCCAAGGTCCTCGTCGAGGGCGTCGTCGAGTACACGAAGACGAGTCCGCTGTGGTTCGTGAACAAGCTGCGGCTCATGCTCGGCCACCGCATCGAAGACATCTGCCCTGAGATCGCCACTCCCACGCTGGTCATGCGCGGCGAAACCGACCACGTCTGCCCGCGCGACTGGGTGCAGGAGGTCGCCGAAGCGCTCCCTGATTCTGAGTACCAGGAGATTCCGGATCGCGGCCACGAGGCCATCATCAAGAGCCCGGAGCCGGTTGCATCGATGGTGCTCGAGTTCGTCGCACGGCGCGCGCCGCAGGCACACATCACGGACTAGTCAGGCCGCTGATAGTATGGCCCTTAATGAAATCGTTAATGGACCACAAGCACGAGCTACTCCTCGGCCACGCTGAGCTCGACAGCGAGGCAACCGACCTCGTCATGGCGGTACTGCGCACGGCCAACCTCATCGACCGCGCCTGCCAGGCGGAACTCGCCAAGTTCGACCTCACGGAGGGGCGGCTGAGCGTGCTCCTCGCCGTCGCCCGCGCAGAAGCAGGGTCCGCAACGCCCGCCGCCATCGCCGCCCAACTCAGCGTGACCCGCGCAGCCGTTACAGGGCTCCTCGACGGCCTCGACCGGCAAGGCCTCATCGAGCGGGCCGGCACCCCCGGCGACCGCCGATCCACGACCGTCACCCTCACCCAAGCCGGCGAGGACGCCCTCGAGCAGCTCCGCCCGGTGTATGGCGACTGGCTGCGACACATCGCGGGCGGCGTCTCCCCCGAGGCGCTCGTCGGGGCGAGCTCAGCGCTCGCCGCGATCCAGCGGCGCGTGACGGGCGAGAGCAGCGCCACCAGCGAGAGCAGCGCCACCAGCGAGAGCAGCGCCACCAGCGAGAGCAGCAATGCCTAGCCCGGGCGCCAGCAAGATGAGCGACGTCAGCGCCGAGCATCTCGCCGACCTCAACGCGGGCAGAGCCCAGGCGAAGACCCTCACCGAGGCACTCGTCATCGATCACTGCGTGCTGCTCGCGGCCGCGTGCCCAGGCGCGAGCGCCGAGCTCATCGCGGAGGTCGGCGCGGCGCAGGAGCTCGGCATCCTGAAGCGCATGGCGGCGATCGGCTCCGCGCTGCAGCAACACCTTGCACCCACTGAGCTCGCCCTCCTCGCCGAACACCCCTCGGACACGGTGCGCGGCTGGTGGTGCTTCGCAACCGCCGCGAATGAGGCGCTCGACCCGGCCGCGCTGCTTGCGGAGTGCCGACCGCGCGCCGACGACGAGCACTTCACAGTGCGCGAGTGGGTGTGGATGGCACTCAGGCCGCGACTCGTCCAGGACCTCGCGGGGTCAGTCGCACTGCTCGAACCGTGGACACAGGACAGCTCCCCCAGCGTCCGACGCTTCGCGAGTGAGTCGCTGCGGCCGCGCGGGGTCTGGGCAAGCCACATCAAGGCGCTCAAGGAGCAGCCGAGTCTCGGCGAGCCGCTGCTTGAGCCACTCCGCGCTGACCCCGAGCGTTACGTCCAGGATTCGGTCGCGAACTGGATCAACGACGCTTCCAAGACCGCCCCGGACTGGGCGCGGGAGCTCTGCGCGCGCTGGCTTACCGAGAGCCCCGCCGCGGCCACCGAGCGGATCGTTGCCCGCGCGCTGCGCTCGCTCAGATAGCACCCACCCGAAAGCCACACCTCACCATATGAAACTGCACCGCTTGCACATATGAAATAGACACACGTCGCAAATTACGGTTTTTTCGAGCTAATCTCCACCAAGAACTTGACGGGCCGCGCACACCCCACCAGAGTAACACTTGACGTGGTATTCATCGACGCAAAAAGTAGACCACTCGGGTCACCACCGCTGCGCCGAAGCTGAGGGCCTGCCGAAAGGGCGGGCCACTGAACGCCACAGGGGGCGGGGAATCGCAGTGCTGTCAACGACATCGCGGAGACTATTCGGAGGCGGATTAAGCCTGGTACTCGTGGCTGGAATGCTGGGCGTGAGCACGCCCGCACTCGCCGCTGAGGCGACCGTCGCAAACGCTGCCGAGCTGAAGTCGACAATTGAGGCGTTGCCAGCAGGTGACTCGACGATCACGCTCGACCCGAGCTTTGCTCCGGTCGGTGCCACGCCGACCATCACGCTGCCCGTGGGGGTCAATCTGACCCTCTCTGGCCCCGGCACGGTCATTGCGAAGGAGGCCGGCGTTTCCGGCCGCCACCTCGATCTCGTCGGCAATAGGTCCCAGACGGTCACCATCTCAGGCCTCATCTTTGAAGGCCACAATCCGGCAGATCCGACCGGCCAAGCAGGCGGCACCAGTGGCGGCGGTGTCGGCATTCGCGAGGTTGACACTGTGACCGTGAGCCAATCGACGTTCTCCGGCATCGACGGCTCGGCCGGCCTCGCCCTCGGCGGTGTCGCCACGCTCAACGTAGACAATTCGAGCTTCATGGGCAACCGGGCAGCGGCCGGAGCCGCTATCGAGCTCCCGAACGGGATCAACGCCACGATCTCCAACTCAACGCTGCATAAGAACTGGGGCACGCAGCCCGGCTACTCGGGTGGCGCGCTGCGCCCGCAGCGCAACACACATCTCACCGTCGTGAATTCCGTATTCACCGGGAATGTCTCGCTGACCCGCGGTGGCGCTATCGCATTCCATCAGATGGAGGGCTCGCTCACCGTCCGCGACAGCATCTTTGATGGCAACTCGGTTCCCATTGCGGCGAACAACAACACGCTGAACGATGGCGGTGCGATCGCCGTCAACGAAATGCCGATCGCTGGCCCGCAGTCCGGCGTCACGGTCATCAGCGGAACCACGTTCTCGAATAACGTCGCTGGCGACGAGGGCGGGGCCATGCTCATTCAGTCGGGCAATGGCTCGTCAGCCACGATCTCGAACAGTACGTTCTTCAATAACTCGGCCGAGGGCAAGCAAACGTCCTTCGATGACACCAGCGGTGGCGGCGCCATCGAGGCGTTCGGCACTGAACTCACGCTGAACCACAATACTTTTGTGAACAACCGGGCATTCAAGGGCAATTCGTTTGGCCCCCAGCGGGGCGGCGCCGTCTCCTCGACTGGAGATACGCAGCACCTCAAGGCTCAACCACTCCATCTCTCCCGCAACCTCTTCGTGGGCAACGATGTGGTGTCGAACGATGGCACATCCACCCCCAGCAGCTCGTACCGCCAGGTCTCAGCGCGCGGCGGTATCGAAACCCTCCAGCCAAGCCCCACCAGGAGCTGGGATGTCGATGCGTCCCCTGGCGCACCGGTTCTCACCCTCGACGACGCCGAGCAGAGCTATGGCCCGCGCGAGGCGAACCCCGAGGATGACACTGACAACGGCGTGATGACGTTCGCAGCATCGGTCTACGACATCAACGTCGGTGTCGACAACGGCAAGGCGATCGACCTCAACGTCATCAACCGTGAAGCCGTGCTGGGCAGCGATACTGCGGTACCGGCCGGGAACAATAGCCTGGTCTTCGCGGGCGACGCCCGAACTGGGCCCCTGCAACAGCCGGGCACCTTCGTCTTCCATCCGGGAGACGAAGGCTTCCTCACCGGCGTGGCCGACAACATCGGAGACGACTCCTCGACAATCGACTCGGATCAGCGCAAGCTTCCGGTCGACAAGCCGGCTGACGCTGGTTCGCTGCAGCAGGCCTTCATCCGATACGACCCGAATGGCGGAGACTGGAAAGACTACGAGGATTTCGACTTCGACGGCGAGCGGATTGTGCAAGTCCACGAGACCGCAATGGTCTGGACGGTTGGCGCGATCGGTTCCGAACAGGTCACAGAACCGGAACCGACGACCCCTCCCGAGGGCAAGACGTTCGTTGAGTGGAATACCGAGAAAGACGGCAGCGGAACAGGCTATCCGGCCGGCGCAATCTCAATCCCCGCCGGCAATCTTCGGCTGTACGCGATCTGGCAGGAAGCCCCCGTCGAACAGGGCACCGTCACCGCCAACTACCTCGACGAAAACGGCGCCCCGCTCCGCGACCCGATCATCACGACGGGCGACATCGACACCGATTACACGACCG